>NZ_KE386562.1:15209-101750 GCF_000427565.1 Carboxydothermus ferrireducens DSM 11255 | reverse complement strand
AATACCTACCCAGAAACAATCTCACGATTATATTGTGCCTGGTCCAGCAGCAAAAAGAAAGTCTAATTTCCAGTTTTCAAAGAACAATTTTTATAAAATCTAAGCGGTTTTTATTACCGTTTAAAGATTATTTCTAAAATCATTATACGAGGAGGTAAAAAATAACAAAAAAGACGGGATGGACCCGCCTACTTAAGAAAAAGTTTAATTATGGATTTTAAAATACCCGGTAAAGGAATATAAATTACCCGCACACCAATCCCTCCTTTTAGGGCTACCATAGTATACGATTGCTAAAAGGGATTGGTGATTGGTTAATATTTACTTTAATGAAAAATTAATACTTGGGAACTTTTATTCGACTGACCATAAGATAAGCCAATAGAGGAGTAATAACGAGAAACGCTACCGGCGGAAAAGACGCAAGTTTTAACGATAAAAGTACCAGTACAGCGGTAAAACCTCCGGCAAAAGTTATGGGTACGCCGATAAAATAACCGGTAATGTCTAAAATATTAAAACGGGCAAGCCTCCAGGCACCGGCCATCGTATATACCACTATAATAAATAAACCAATATAGCCGTAACCGCTTAAACTATCGGCATAAACTAACAGGGCAGGAGCCACCCCAAAGGATACCAAATCCGCCAGGGAGTCCAACTGCTTGCCAAAATCCGAAGCTACCGCAAAACGACGGGCCAGCCTGCCATCTATGCCATCGGAAAACACGCTTATCAAAATTAAAACCGCTGCCAATAGGTAGTTCTCATTGATTGTGGCAATAATTGAAAGCATGCCCATCGCTAAATTTAAAAGAGTACATACCGACGGTATTGCCCTTAAAATCATCCCTTAATCCTCCCGATAACCGTAATGCCACCATACACCCGCTGGCCTTTTTGCACCAAAACTTCCACCGTTTCTTTCGGTAAATAAATCTCGGTACACGACCCAAATTTAATCATGCCCAGTAGCTGTCCTTTTTTTAATATGTCCCCTGGTTTTACATAACTTACAATCCTCCTGGCAATAAAACCGGTAATTTGTACCACCAACACCTGAAGATACGGATTTTTTATCCCAATGTAATTTCGTTCATTGATTTCCGAAGCGTGACTTTTAAACGCCGGAAGAAATTTTCCCTCACGGTAGTAGACATACTCCACCCGTCCTTCCACCGGGGCTCGATTGACATGAACATCAAAAATTGATAAAAAGATACTGATTTTTACCGCCGGACCTTTTAAGTAATGGCTTGCATTCACTTCCGCTACATCCAAAACCACACCATCCGCCGGTGAAATAATTGCTTTTTCATCTTCCGGAATGGTTCTTCGCGGATTTCTAAAGAAAAAAACGACAAAAAGAAACAAAAGAAACACCAAAAGGCCAAGCCAGAAATTAATAAGAGCTCCTAATACTGTTAGAACTCCTAAGGCAACCAGATACCAAAACCCTTCGCGATACATTACCAGTGGCTCTTTCATAAACTCCTCCGCCGGAAAATCTAACGTTTATTTTATCATTATTTCCTTTAAAGAACAACCATCTCCCCGGGATTCAATACTTTGATTGCTACTCCCAAAGCCCGGCCTTTATCTTGAAATTCCCCGACATCCGCAGCAATTACCGGCCAGGTATTGTAGTGCATGGGAATAGCATATTTGGGTTTAACAAGTTCCAGAGCTTTTAGCGCATCTTTAACGTCCATGGTAAAATTGCCACCAATCGGTACCAGTAAAATATCCACCGGGTCTATTTCGGCAAGTAATTTCATATCGTAAAAGAGTCCGGTATCTCCGGTATGGTATAATGTTTTCCCGCCAACGGAAAGTAAAAAGCCGCAGGGATTTCCCAGGTATTCCACCGGCCCTTCTCCAAAGGAGCTTCCATGCCAGGCGGGAGTAAGCTTTACCGTAAACTGCCCAAAGTTATATCTTCCGCCAATATGCATGGGATGGGTTTTAACGTTCTGGCGGGCAAGAAAATTGCAAAGTTCAAAAACACCAATTACGGTAGCACCGCTTCTTTGGGCAATTGCTACGGTGTCCCCCAGGTGGTCACCGTGGCCGTGACTTACCAAGATGTAATCCGCAGTAATTTCGTCGGGGCGAATTTTGGCCTGAGGATTTCCCGTTAAAAAAGGATCAAACAAGAACTTAAGCCCTTCTTCCTCTACTAAAAAACCGGCATGGCCCAGAAAAGTTATTTTCACTTTCCATCCCCTCCATCTGAATATGTAAATTTATTTATCTATTTTCTTTATGATAACCCAAAATCCTTTTAATTAAAAGAAAAAAGAGCCAAAAGGCCCTTTTATTTTAAGGTTATCAAAACCTGCCCCGCCTGTACCGTATCTCCTTCGGCAACTAAAATCTGGTCCACCACCCCGCTTCTTCCGGCAGTAATTTCATTTTCCATTTTCATGGCTTCAATGGTTATCACCACGTCCTGGGGCCCTACCGTATCTCCGGGTTTAACCTTAATAGCTACCACCACTCCTGGCATCGGAGCTTTAATTCCCGCGGAAGCCCCACTGGCCTTTGCTGCCGGTACAGGCGAAGAAATGCTTCTTATTTCCGAACCAACCGCTTTTCGTTCTATATCCCGGGTATTGGGTAAAACTCCCCAACCTTCGGTGTGGATTTCTTCCACCTCTATCTCGTATTCCCGACCATTCACCCGGATCTTAAATTTTTTTACCACCTTAAACCCCTCCTCTAAAAAGCCTACGCTGCATTTGTTCCAATAGGCCTCCGATTTTCCAGGGTGATAACGTTAAATACTGCTCCCGCGTTTCTTTCTTTGAAGTCTGATCGGCCGCAAAGGCGGCAGCTACCGCAGCAATTATTTCCTCTAAAGGTTGTTCTTGCTCCCCTTCGGCACCAAATATCTGTTTATCCCGGTAGGTTTCCAGGTCTTCTTCGGTTAAAGGTTCCATCCGGCGTTTGATAAAGTTGGTATAAACCTCACCCCGGCGGTAAAAGGCATTATCCATCACCTTGCGTAAAAAAGGTAAGTTGGTGGTAACACCGCCAATTACAAACTCCTCCAGCGCTCGCTTCATTCTGATAATCGCTTCCTCCCGGTTTCTTCCCCAGACAATTAACTTGGCAATCATCGAATCATAATAAGGCGGTATGGTATAACCTTCGTAAACCGCCGTATCCACCCGGACAAAAGGCCCCTGGGGCAGCATTAATTTTTTTATTTCCCCCGGGGTAGGAATAAACGATATCGGGTCTTCCGCATTTACCCGGCACTCAATGGCGTGTCCGTAAATTTTCACATCTTTCTGGGTAATGCTTAACCTTTCTCCAAGGCCAATTTTTATTTGTTCCTTGACGATATCTATGCCGGTAATCATTTCGGTTACCGGGTGTTCCACCTGTATCCTGGTATTCATTTCAATAAAATAAAAGTTTCCCCGATCATCCAGCAAAAATTCCACCGTTCCGGCCCCGGCGTAATGAACGGCCATGGCGGAGCGCACCGCCAGTTCGCCCATTTTTTTCCGCATTCTTTCCGTTAAGACATGGCACGGTCCTTCTTCAATTACCTTTTGGTTGCGCCGCTGCAGGGAGCAGTCCCTTTCTCCGAGATAAACCGCGTTCCCGTACTGGTCGGCTAAAATTTGAAACTCCACGTGCCGGCAGTCCTGAAGATACTTCTCTAAATATAATTTGGAATTACCAAAGGTTGAAGCGGCTTCCCGGGCCGCGGATTGAATCGCTTCTTCCAATTCCTTGGGAGTGTGAACAATCCGCATCCCCCGGCCCCCTCCTCCGCCGGCAGCTTTGACAATTACCGGGTAGCCAATTTCATCGGCAACCTTCAGGGCTTCCCGGAAATCATCAATCTCGCCATCGGACCCGGGAATTACCGGAACACCGGCTTTTTTCATGATTTCCCTGGCTACCGCTTTATCCCCCATAAGTTCAATAGCTTTGGCCGAGGGCCCGATAAATTTTATCCCGGCATCCAGGCAACTTTTAGCGAACTTAGAGTTTTCCGCAAGAAAGCCGTAACCTGGATGAATTGCGGTAACCTGGTTTTTTAATGCGGTATTGATTATTTCTTCAATATTTAAGTAACTTTTATTTTCCTTTAAAGGGTAAGCTTCATCGGCCATTTTAACCGGAAGGCTATCTTTATCTGCCGGGGTATAAACCACCGCCGAAGTTATTCCCAGTTCTTTACAAGCCCGGATTATTCTTAGGGCAATTTCACCCCGATTGGCTATTAAGATTTTTTCCTGCACCCCTATCACCTCCCCGGGGGTTGTTAAAAGGGAATATTTCCGTGCTTCTTCATGGGTCTTGATTCTCTCTTGGTACTTACAGCCAAAAGGGCTTTAATCAAACGGTCCCGGGTCTCCCGGGGATCAATCACGTCATCGATCATCCCTTTGGCAGCCGCTACATAGGGATTGCAGAACTTTTCCCGGTACATCGCCGTTTTTTCTGCCCGCACCTTGGCCGGGTCTTCCGCCTGGGCGATCTCATTCCGGAAAATAATATTGGCAGCACCGTCAGGGCCCATCACAGCAATTTCCGCGGTCGGCCAGGCAAAAGCCGCATCGGCTCCCAGAGAACGACTGCACATGGCCACATAAGCCCCACCGTAAGCTTTCCGCAGGATTACCGTAAGCTTGGGAACGGTAGCTTCGGAATAAGCATACAGTATCTTGGCTCCGTGCCGGATAATTCCACCGTACTCCTGATTGATTCCCGGCAAAAAGCCCGGTACATCCACAAAGGTTAGAAGCGGAATATTAAAGCAATCGCAAAAACGCACAAACCGGGCAATTTTATCGGAAGCATTGATGTCCAAAGTCCCCGCTAAATACTTGGGCTGGTTGGCCACAATACCCACTACCCTTCCCGCTAAACGGGCAAAACCTACCACCGCATTTTCCGCAAAATACTTATGCACTTCAAAAAATTCGCTGTCATCGACAATGCGTAAAATTACCTCACGGACATCGTACTGCCGGTTGGGATCTTCCGGCACAATATCCAGGAGCTCTTCGGTCGAATATTTTGGCGGCAGCGGAGCCTTAACCGGCGGTTCTTCCATGTTGTTCTGGGGAAGGTACTCTAAAAGCTTTCGCACCATACTCAGGGTGATTTCTTCGTTTTCCCCCACAAAATGGGCAACGCCGCTGATGTGGTTATGGGTCATGGCACCGCCGAGCTCTTCGGGACTTACTTCTTCACCGGTAACCGATTTGATGACCTGGGGGCCAGTAATAAACATCTGGCTGGTCTTATCAACCATGAAAATAAAATCGGTTATTGCCGGCGAATAAACCGCTCCCCCGGCACACGGCCCCATAATCACCGAAATCTGCGGGATAACTCCCGAAGCCAGGGTATTCCGGTAAAAAATATTACCGTAGGCACTCAAGGAATATACCCCTTCCTGAATCCTGGCTCCGCCGGAGTCGTTAAGCCCGATAAAGGGAACTCCCGCTTTCATGGCTAAGTCCATTACCTTACAGATCTTGGCCGAATGGAGTTCCCCCAGTGATCCGCCGTAAACGGTAAAATCCTGGGAAAAGAGGTAAACCGTGCGCCCATTGATGGTACCAAAGCCGGTTACCACCCCTTCCCCGTAGTTTTCCATGTCGCTCTTGGCAAACTCTCCCTGTTCTCCCCGCACAAACATATCCAATTCGACGAAACTTCCCGGATCCAACAAAAGGTTAATCCTTTCCCGTGCTGTAAGTTTGCCTGCTTCGTGCTGCCGTTTTATCCTTTTTTCGCCGCCCCCCAAAAGGGATTCCTGTCTTTTCCGGTTAAGTTCCTGTAACTTATTCTCCATCGTCCACCACCTCACAAAGTTCTATTAAAACACTGTTAGTTGATTTCGGATGGATAAAGGCAATTTTTTTCCCGTGAGCTCCAGGGCGCGGTTTTTCATCTATTAAGTTAAAACCTTTTTCCTTTAAAGCGGCCAGCATCCCTTCCAAATTTTCCACTAAAAAAGCAATGTGATGGATTCCTTCCCCGTGATTCATTAAAAACCGGGCAACAGCACTTTTTTCCTCGGTGGGCATTAATAATTCGAGATTACTTTCGCCCACCGGGAAAAATGCTACTTTAACCTTTTGTTCCGGTACTTCCTCCGTTCCAGCAACTTGAAAGCCTAAAAGCTCAAAAGTTTTTACTGCCTGTTCCAAATTCGAAACCGCAATGCCTATATGGTCGATTTTCTTAAACATCTTTTCCCTCCTCCCTTACCAGGTCTTCTATTACTTTCACCACATCCGCCGTCAAACTTCCGGGACCAAAAATCGCCTTAATCCCTTTCGCTTTTAAGTAAGCGTGATCCTCATGGGGAATAATGCCTCCCCCGATTACCGGAATATCTCCGGCTCCCAGTTCTTTTAAACATTCCACTACCCGTGGGAAAAGCTCATTGTGCGCTCCCGAAAGGCAGGAAAGCCCGACTACATCCACATCTTCCTCCACCGCCGCTTTGGCGATTTGTTCCGGAGTTTGGCGAATCCCCGTATAAATAACCTCCATACCTGCATCCCGCAGCGCCTGAGCGATAACCTTAGCTCCCCGGTCATGGCCATCTAAACCCGGTTTGGCTATTAAAACCCGAATTTTTCGCATCGTAACCCCCCTATTCCTGACGGTACTCACCAAAGACTTCCCGTAAAACTCCGCAGATTTCACCTAAAGTCGCATAAGCCTCCACCGCTTCTAAAATGGGGTAAACTATATTATCCTTACTTTCGGCAACTTCTCTTAAGCGCTTTAAGGCTTTTGCCACCCGTTCGTTATCCCGATTTGCTCTTAATTTTTGTAGTTTTTCCCGCTGCACCTTCTCAATTTCCGGGTTAACCCTTAATAAATCCTTTGGCGGTTCCTCATCAATTACAAAACGATTAACTCCTATAACCGTTTTTTCCCCCTTTTCTATCGCCCGCTGGTACTCATAACTGCTCTTCTCAATTTCCCGGCGCATAAAACCATTTTTCACCGCTTCTACCGCCCCACCCATCTCATCGATTTTCTTTAGATACTCCCAGACCTTTTCTTCAATGGCATCGGTTAAACTTTCCACATAATAACTTCCGCCAAGGGGGTCAACGGTATCGGTAACGCCAATTTCATAAGCAATCACCTGCTGGGTTCGTAAGGCCAGGAGAGCAGCTTCATCGGTGGGAAGACATAAAGCTTCATCGTAACTGTTGGTGTGCAGCGACTGGGTACCGCCAAGCACCGCCATTAAAGCCTGATAGGCAACACGGATAAGATTTACCTTGGGCTGCTGGGCAGTAAGGGTGCAGCCAGCCGTTTGGGTGTGGAAGCGCAAAAGTAAGCTTTTGGGATTTTGCGCGCCAAACCGTTCCTTCATGATTTTGGCCCAAATCCGCCGGGCCGCCCGGAATTTGGCAATTTCCTCAAAAAAGTTTAAATGGGCGTTAAAGAAAAAGGAAAGACGCGGGGCAAATTCATCCACCGATAAGCCCGCTTGAATTGCCGCTTCAACGTAGGCAATTCCGTTGGCGATGGTAAAGGCTAACTCCTGCACGGCAGTCGCGCCCGCTTCCCGGATATGGTAGCCGGAAATACTAATGGTATTCCACTTGGGTACTTCTTTTTTACAAAAGGCAAAAATATCGGTAATAATCCGCATAGATGGTTCCGGCGGAAAAATATACGTTCCCCGGGCCACGTACTCCTTTAAAATATCGTTTTGGATGGTGCCGTTTAAATTTTTGGGGTCCACTCCCTGCTTTTTGGCTAACGCAATATACATCGCCAGTAAAACCGCCGCCGGTGCATTAATGGTCATGCTGGTGCTAACTTTATCAAGGGGTATTCCGGAAAATAGCTCTTCCATATCCAAAAGAGAATCCACGGCAACACCAACCTTGCCTACCTCTCCCCGGGCCAGCTCATGGTCCGAATCATAGCCAATCTGGGTGGGTAAATCAAAGGCTACCGATAACCCCGTCTGACCCTGTTGTAAAAGGTAGTGAAAACGGGCATTGGTTTCCCTGGCAGTACCAAACCCCGCATACTGGCGCATCGTCCACAGTCTTCCCCGATACATATTGGGCTGAATGCCCCGGGTATACGGGTACTGCCCCGGTTCACCGAGTTTCTCTTGATAGTTAAAGCCTGCAAGGTCATCGGGGCCGTAAACGGTTTTGACCTCGATCCCCGAGTCTAAAACCACTTTTTTCTCCTCAACAGCCATCCCCAACACCCTCCTACTTAACCAAAGCTGATTTCATTAACACCGGCACTTCCCAGGGCACTTCCGCAATTAAAGCGCCGGCATTCCAGAGGGCATCAATTTTACTCTGGTAAGTGCCCCGCCCCCTCTCAATAATAGCCCCGGCATGCCCCATTCTTTTTCCCGGAGGCGCTGTTTTTCCCGCAATAAAAGCCACTACCGGCTTATTAATGTGGCGAATGACCTCCGCCGCTTCTTCTTCCGCTGTACCGCCAATTTCACCCACCACCACAATTCCCTGGGTTTCCTCATCCCGGGCAAGGCTTAAGATCACTTCGGCCAGGGAAAGTCCAACTACTCGATCTCCCCCCAGCCCCACGACCGTCGATTGACCCAAACCCGCCCTGGTTAATTCATAAGCAATCTGGTAGCTTAAAGTACCGCTTCGGGCCACAATCCCTACCGGACCTTTCTGGTAAATGGTATTGGGCATAATCCCAACTTTGGCAATTCCCGGGGAGATAACTCCAAAGGTGTTTGGACCAACAACGGTAACTCCGTAGACTTCTGCCACCCGCATAATTTTCAGAGCATCGTGTAAGGGTACATGCTCGCTAATAATAACAATGGTTTTAATCCCCGCTTCCATTGCTTCCAGAGCAGCATCCAAAACAAAGGGCGCAGGGATAAACAATATCGAGGTATTGGCTCCGGTATTTTTTACCGCATCTAAAACGGTGTTAAAAACCGGTACCCCTAAAACCTCTGTCCCCCCTTTACCGGGACTTACCCCGGCCACAACTTTGCTCCCGTACTCTAACATCTTTCCGGTATGAAACCGTCCCTGATTACCGGTAATGCCCTGAACAACTATCCGCGTTTCTTCGGTAATAATGATAGCCACTAATTGTCCCCCCCTACTTTGGCAAGCTCCACCGCTTTAATCACCGCTTCCCGCAGGGAAGAAAAGCTTTCCACTCCCGCCTCCTGAAGCATTTTTACCCCGATATCTTCATTGGTTCCCACCAGGCGAATCACCACCGGTACCGTTATTTCCCTCTGCTGTTTCACCGTTAAGTAAGCTTTTGCCACCTCATCACAACGGGTTATACCGCCAAAAATATTTATTAAAATTGCCTTGGGATTGGTGGAGATTAAAAGGTCCAGCGCTTTGGCCATTTGCTCGGCGTTAGCCCCACCACCGGCATCCATAAAATTCTTTGGCTTTCCGCCAAAATAGGCAATTAAGTCCAAAGTAGCCATGGTAATTCCCGCACCATTGGCCATTACCGCTATATTCCCATCCAGTTCGACAAACGATACGCCAATTTCCTCGGCTCTTTTTTCCAACGGGGTTTTTTCTTCGTTAAAGGGAAGGTCCGCGGGCCAGCGAAAACGCGCATCATCATCCACCGTCATCTTGCCATCGGCGGCAATAAGCTTTTCCCGGGAAATCACCAGGGGATTTATCTCCACAAGCTCCGCCTGGTAAGTTTCAAAAATGCGGTATAAGTTAATTAACAAAGTAGCAAGCTGTTTTCCTAAATCTCCCGTAAGTCCCAGCTTTTGCGCCACCAGGTTCCCGTGATAATTTCTCACTCCAATTAACGGGTCTACGGGAAGTTTTAAAATTTCCTCTTCCGGTACTTCTTCAATGTCCACGCCACCTGCTTTTGAAGCAATCACTACCGGCTTTTTAATCCGGCCATCCACAAAAATTGAAAGATAAAGCTCCTCCTCAATGGGAATTTTCTCTTCAATTAAGATTGCCTGAACTTTCTCTCCCTTAATGGTCATCTTCAGGATGGCTTCCGCCAGTTCAAAACCTTCTGCCGGATTGGAAAAGATTTTTACCCCCCCGGCTTTACCCCTGCCACCGGTTAATACCTGCGCTTTGATTACTCCTTCGCCAACTTTTTCCAGATGGTTTTTGGCCTGCTCTAAATCAAAAAAAACTTCACCCCGGGGAACTAAAATCCCGAACTCCCTCATAATTTTCTTTACCTGGTATTCAAAAAGTTTCACTACCTTCCCTCCTTGCTGAATGAATTTATGTTGAAAAATAAAAAATCAACTTTGTATACACTATACAATTTAAATCTTTTTTACTAATATTATATATATTCTTAATTTTCATATTTTTCTCTTTATTTTTTTAATTTCCTGCCTGGTGAAAAAAATAACTTATTTCCTGAAACTTATCTCCAAACGAAAGATTTTTGCCCTTATTAACGAAGCAGTTGCTGTTTTTACCCGGCAAGCTAAACCATATTTTTTACCGCAACTTAAAATAATTGCTGCTTTCCCCTTCCCACCGCAAAAAACAATTTCATCCAAAGAAAAATAACCATAACAAAAATCCCCGGCAAAAGCACGGTGGCGAAATTTTAAGGGAACGAACACCCGCTCCCCCAGAACCAAAGGTATCGGCTCCCCTAAAGCTCTGGCCATACTCCTTAAAGCTTTAAAATCCACAAAATAATACCACAATATTTCTCGTCGAAAGCTTTTAATACTTTTCCGGAGAAACACCTCATCCCCGCCTTTCATTACCACCATCGTTCCTTCGCCAACTCCCGGCTTTAAACATGGATAAAAGCCGATCACTTCGTTATACTTTATCGACATAAAAACACCTCCGCCCAGCAATTTACTTTTGCCCGGGGGAGGTTTTCGGGTAGCAAAAAGGGAGGATTTAAGGGAGTTTTAATCAAACTCAAAGTTAAAAAGGGTTTCCTTATTAAACGAATAACCGTAACCTTTATGACAGAGAATAACATTTTCGTATCCCAAATCCCGAAGCTTCTTTCTCAGATTTTTTAAATGCCATTTGAGGCTTTCATCGCTAACTCCGGCAAAATCCGCTAAAACCCTTTCCATAATTACTTCCTTAGAAACAATTCTGCCCCGGTTTTCCCAGAGGAAAACCAGCAAGCGATATTCGGTGGGGGTTAAATGATTTTTTAAATTAATCTTTGCTTTGTCGGCAAAGTAGTGCTGGTACTGTTCATAAAAAGCATCCACAATAACTTTCTCTTCCTTATATTTGATAATAACTTTGGCGCCGGACAAAGTTTTCCTGGCCTCCTTCCAGAAACAGTAAAAGCCACTTTTTTATTTCCGGACTATCCGCACTTCCCTGCAAAAATATCGGCTTTTTATCTTTATAACCGAATAAAACCACGTTTTCCGGCTGCAAAATCGAAATAAATACCGGATTCTGGGTAATAATAATGGTTTGAGCGCGCCTTGTTTTTAAAACCGGAATTAAAAAGCAAGCAATTTTGGCCGTATCCATTGCTCTTTCCGGATAATAAAGGACTACCGGCTTTTTCTCTAACGCTAACAGGAATAAAACTAACGCCAAATTTTGCATTTCCGGTTCTTCATCCCTTAAGTTTTGGGAGCTTGTCCTGGTTTTTAAAATTACCTGTTCTCCCAAAATTAAATTTTTTAAAAAGAATTTTTCCCAGGAACTGAGCTTTCCCTTTAACCAGTAAAGTAAATCGGAATAAACCTGATACTCCGGTTGCTTTTCTAACCGGGGATGATTTAGCAAGCGGATGAGTTTTCGGGGAGGAACTGTTTCGCATAAAGGTACAATTTTCTTTTTAAGGGGAAGAGAAGCGTTTTTTAAAACCCGTTCCAGAAAAGCCCGGTATTCACCGGTATCTCCGTTAAGCTGCACCTGACATTCAAAAAAGTTAAGAGTCTTTTGCAAAACTTCGTCCAATTCTTTTAAAAGAAGTTTTAAAAATTCTTGTTGTTTTAAATTTAAATTTTTCTTGGCCAAAAATTTCTGTTTTAAAAGCTCTTTTAACTCCAAAGACAAAAGTTTAAACTCTTTTTGCAGGTTTTCCCGCAGGATAAATACTTCCCACAAATTTTCCTGCTCTTTTACCCATTGTATTAACCGTTCGTCAATCCCTTCTTCCTCTTCGGTTTCCTTTTGAAAAAAGTCCATTTCTTCTTTTAATGAATTTATTTTTTCCCAAAGACTAAAAGTTTCACCTTCCGTGATATATCCTTCTTTCACCAGCTCCCGGAGCGTGGACAAGAATTTTTCAAGCTGCCGGGAAAAATGCTCGAATTCTTTTTGGGTTCGCTTTTTTATTATCTCGCGCCTTTCCTGTTCCTTTAAAAGCTGCCTTAAAAGATTTAGCTTTTCCGGGTCAAGTTTACTTAAATCCCCTTGAGGAAGCTTTAAAAAATTTTGTTTTAATTCTAAAAGCTCTTCTTTTTTGGTAAAAATTTGTTCATTTAGTTCTAACATTTGCCTGCAACTTTCCTCAACTTCAGCTTTTTTAGAAGAAAGTTTTTGCTTTAAATATTGGTTTAAATAAACCTCCGGGTTAATCTCGTAAATCTCCCCGTAAGTTAGTGCCACTACTTCCTGCTGCTCTTTAATTTTTTCATACGCCCGTTTTAAACCAAGAAAATACGGACCACAGAAAACGTTCAACTCCGGAAATAATTTAATGGCTTTTTGCTCCGGGTCTATCGCCAAATACTCCACTAAAATCCCCCCTTACTTTATAGTACATATGTTCGATTGAAAAGTAAATACTTTTCAGGTGAACTACCGCCCACCTATAAGGTGGTGGCTTCCTGCTTCCTCGACCAAACTTGCTGCTGGGAAAAGATATTTTCTACCACAACAGTAGAGGTCCAGTCTCCACAGGCTTAAGTTCGGGTAGTTCCTACCCTACTGCTCATCAGGTGAGCAATCCCATAATTCCTAAGGTTCGCCCCTGAATTTACATCTCTATCATGTACTGCACCACACATCGGACAATTCCATTCCCTTATCTTGAGGCTCCTTACAGCTTCGTTCTTATACCCACAATTGCTGCAAATCTGAGACGACGGAAATGTCCTATTTGCAAAAATTATCTCCCTGCCATACCATTTTGCTTTGTAGTTCAAATACTCTAAAAACTTTGACCAGCTGCTGTCTGCTATGTGTTTTGCCAATCTTGTTCTGATTAATCCTTTTACATTTAGGCTTTCGACCACCACGACTTGGTTATCGTCTATGATGGTCTTTGATAACTTGTGGAGAAAATCTTCTCTTGCATTCTTTACATACTCATGCTTTTTTGCAAGCTTTATTCTTGCTTTCTCATAATTCTTTGAATTTTTTTGCTTCCTTGATAATGCTTTTTGCAGTCGCTTTAACCTTTTTTCTGCCTTTATCAAATACTTTGGATATCCTATCTTGAATACTCCACTGTCGTTAACTACTGTTGCAAAATGCTTCAAACCCAAATCTATTCCACAAACAAGATTATTAGCTTCCCTTGCTCTATTCCTTGGTTCTTCGGCATCAACAAGAACACTTACATAATACCTCCCAGCTTTACTCTTGGTTATTGTTACAGACTTTATCCTGCCTTCAAATCTCCTGTGGAAAACTGCTCTTATCCCGCTTTTCAGCTTTGGCAGAAAAATTAAGCCATTTTCAAAGTCAATCTTTACACTTTCCTTCCCATTTTTGAGCCTCTGGTTATTCGTTGTGTATGATTGTTTATCCTTCTTTTTCTTGAACTTTGGCAATCTAAAATGTTTTGGGTTGCTAAAATAATCTCTGAACGCTTTCTCCTGCTGAAGCTGAACATTTGCCAGAGCAAGACTGTCTACTTCTTTCAAAAATGAGTATTCTTTTTTGTATTTTGCTGGGGTTATTCTTGGAATCTTTTTGCCCTGTCTAAGTACTTCTAAGTTTTCTTCCAGCATCCTGTTCCACACAAACCTACAGCATCCAAATGTCCTTGCAAAAAATTCTTCTTGTTCCTTAGTTGGATAGATTCGATACTTATATGCTTTGAGCATCCTCTTTCTCACCTTGGCTTTCAATATACCTCTTTATTATCTCAATTGGTACACCGCCACTTGTCAATAAACAATAACTCCTTGACCAAAAATACTCCTTCCAAAGTTTCTGCCTAATCTCAGGAAACTCTTTCTTTATCAGTCTTGATGACGCACTTTTATATGCATTTATGAATTTTGAAAGCTGCGTTGTGGGAGTTGCTTTGAATAAAGCATGAATGTGGTCTTTGTCGTGATTCCATTCAATCAATGTTATATTGTAATTTGGTTGTATATACTCAAAAATTTCTTTTAGCCTTTGGGAAATATGTTTATCTATCACTTTTTTTCTGTATTTTACGACCAAAATCAAATGATAATATAAAAGAAACACTGAATGTTTATTTGTGTCTAATTTCATAGTTATCACCAAGTTTATTCTATACCGAAACCGAATAATTTTCAACTGCAATTCATCTCCACCTTACAGAAGATGGAAACTTCTGGCGGAAATTCAGTTAAATCTTTCTAATTACCGTTTACACTTAATTTTTTACCATTCACCGACTTTTACTGTTTATCCTCAGGGGTTTTTGGTTATACTTATATCGAAGCCTAATCTCCTCTCCCTTTTCTCTATATATATTTTAAAAGCCGCAAAACCCATGAAGGTTTTGCGGCTTTTTCATTTAAAATTTTAAACTGGAGTTAAGTAAACCTTGCGCTCCCGTGGGCCATCAAATTCCGCAAAGTAAATCCCCTGCCAGGTTCCAAGACCAAGCTTTCCCTGATTGATTGGCACATACAACGATACCCCCACTAAAGAAGACAGGATGTGAGCCGGGGAGTTTCCCTCGAAGTGCCGAAAGGGAAGTTCTGGAACAACCCTCTCAAAATACATTTCTAAGTCCCTTTTGACATCGGGATCGGCATTTTCATTAATTAAAATCCCGGCGGTAGTGTGGGGAACATAAAGCATTAGGGCCTTTGCTTCGGGAAAATTACAAACTTTCTCAGCTACTCTGGCTGTGATATCAATTAGCTCAATTTTTCTTGAGCTGCTAATTTTTATTACTTCCACGGCTATTTATTTCCCTCCAGATACTTTTCCGCCGATACCGCAGCCTGGGCTCCATCAGCAACAGCGGTAACTACCTGACGCAGGTCTTTTAACCGCACGTCACCCGCTGCAAATAACCCGGGAATAGCGGTAGCCATATTTTCATCGGTTTTTATATAGCCGTTTTCCAGCTCCAAAAAGCCTTCCAAAAAAGCGGTGTTCGGTTTTAGACCCACGTAAATAAACACACCGTCAACGGGAATCTCGGACTTTTCCCCGGTCTGAACATTTTTCACTATCACTTTTTCAACCTTTCGCTCTCCGGCGATTTCCTCCACCACCGTGTTTAAAACAAACTCAATCTTGGGATTAGCTTTAGCCCGCTCCTGAATAACCTTCGCCGCTCTAAATCCATCCCGCCGGTGGATGAGATAAACTTTTTCCACTAATTTCGTAAGGTAAATCGCCTCTTCTAAGGCAGAATCACCGCCCCCTACTACCGCCACGGTCTTTCCTCTAAAGAAATTGCCGTCACAGGTAGCACAGTAGGAAACGCCCCTTCCCCTGAATTCCCGTTCACCCGGAACGCCCAATTCTTTTGGTTCCGCTCCGGTAGCTATAATTACCGTTTTCGCTGCAATTTCACCGGTTGAAGTATTTAAGATAAAAACTCCGTTTTCTTTTTTAATCCCCGTTACATCGGCATTTTTGAACTCGGCCCCAAACTTTTCCGCCTGCCTTTGCATATGAACCATCAACTCAAAACCGCCAATCCCGTCCTCAAAACCCGGATAATTTTCAATCCATTCGGTAGTAGCAGCCTGTCCGCCGGGTACACCCCGTTCCAAAACAAGCGGATTTAAAGCCGCTCTGGCTCCGTATATTGCCGCAGCCAGCCCCGCAGGGCCTCCGCCAATTATCACTAACTCTCTCGTTTCCATTTTTTCACGCTCCTTCAGATAAGTTTTTATTTACAAAAAATAAATTAATACTATTTTATTTTTTCGTCAATACTTATTACAGCAAACCACGCCGGCGTAAACTTATCTGGTATTTTAAGAGGGTGCTTATAAGTCTATCTCGATGTTTTTCATCCACATCTTCGAATTTCACAAGGTAAGACTCGTTTAATGTTGTTTTAGGAGTTTCGATAATCGTTCCCTTAAATCCAAAATACTGCTCTTCCTCCTCAACTTTTAATCCAAAAAGTATTGTTACCCTGGTATTTTCTTTTAATACAAGGCCTACTTCTTTTAACTTTGCTTTATTAACCACAAATCTTAACCCGTTACCACCAAGCTCAACTATTAATATAGGTATATTATTGCTGCCGCTTACCAGAAGTCCTCCCCTGGAAATGGGCAGCGATACAAACTGTTCCGGTACCACAAATCCGGGATTTTCCTTAACCTCGAAAATTAACGTCTGGTTGTACACATTATAAAACTGCATATGGCCACGAACATAGGCCGACATCCCCTTATCCTGAAAATACAAGGTCAGCGGTTTTTCGTAAGCTTCTTTCATATCAAAAGAAAGATGGTGGTAAAGCTTAATAAATACTTTTTTGGAGTTTTCGAGTTTATAAGAAACCCTTCCGTCAAAGTACTGATTGCCAACCGCTAAAGTAACTCTGCAAAAGAGCTTGGGCAAATCCGGAACTTTGTATTTTAGAGGATTTAAGAGGCGGGTTTTTCTAAATCCCGCAATAAAAGCTTC
The DNA here is from genome assembly GCF_000427565.1 of Carboxydothermus ferrireducens DSM 11255. Lineage (NCBI taxonomy): Bacteria > Bacillati > Bacillota > Clostridia > Thermoanaerobacterales > Thermoanaerobacteraceae > Carboxydothermus > Carboxydothermus ferrireducens. The sequence continues at coordinate 84,957 of NZ_KE386562.1, read as the reverse complement.
TACTAATTCGGGATCAAACTGCTTACCTTTATTATTAACCAGTTCTTCTAATGCTTCATCATAACCCATTGATACCTTGTAAACCCGCTCACTGACCATAGCATCAAAACTGTCGGCAATGGCCAATATCCGGGAATAAAGGGGAATTTCATTTCCTTTGAGTCCTTTGGGATACCCCTGGCCGTCATAATGCTCATGATGGTATAAAATAATTTCGGCCACCTCATTAAACATCGGTAGATTTTTTAAAAGTTCATAACCGAATTCCGAATGTTTTTGCATCTTTAGTTTCATTTCCTCGGTGTACTTACCGATGTGCTGTAAAATAAAATCCGGTACCATAATTTTCCCAACATCATGCACGGCTCCCGCTATTTGTAAAATCAAGCGCTGGGTTTCATCAAGCCCGATTTCACCGGCAATGAGGTCAGCATACTCCACCACTCGCTCCATATGCCCACGGATCAGCGGTTCTTTTTCTTCAATAACTCTGTTAAACATTATTATTATTTCAAAAATTAGATTGTAAAATTGTTCAATATAAAGGTAGTTTTTAAGTTCATTAACATTAAAAGAAATACTTGCGGGAGTCAAATCTTGAAAGTAACCAATAATTATTATATTTTTACTATTTTCTTCCACATAAATAGGTATAATCTGCATTACTTCAACCTGATGTAATTCGGGAAAATAGCTTTGTACCTGGTCCTTGCTTAACACCCGGGGTTCGGTTAATGTTTTAAGCCAATCGAGATTTCCCGGAATTAAGCTGCCATTAACTTTTTCATTAATTTCCCTTTTTAGATCATAGGGCACATTTCCAGCAAACTCACAAAATCGGCATACATATCTGCTACTTTCACTAATCTCAACCAGCAAAATAAAGGTGCCGTTTTGTTCGGTTAATATATCCTGAAACTTGTGGCTTATCCGCTCTAAATATTTCCCGTAACTCTCAAATATTCTTTTGAAATTCATGATTGTTCCCCTGCCTGCACAGTTTTAGCTAAAATTTCGACAAATTTATCAATATCATCTTTCGTAACATCTTTATGGGTTACGAAACGAAACAGCCCATTACTGGAAGGATTTATTTTTATTCCTTCTGCTAAAAGCTTTTCTGGTAAATCTTCTATATTAAGATGCGATTTAGCCCTGGCCCACACCATGTTAATCTGCACCTTTTTTAAATCCACTTCAAAGCCAAGGTCAATTAACTTTTGGGCAAGATATAATGCATTTTCGTGGTCTTCATAAAGCCTATCCACCATTTCTTTTAAAGCAACAATTCCAGCTGCCGCTAAAATTCCCGCTTGCCGCATGCCTCCACCTAATAATTTTCGGTATTTCCTGGCTTTTTCCACAAACTCTCTACTTCCGGCGAGAATTGACCCTACCGGAGCCGATAAACCTTTGGAGAGACAAAACATGACCGAATCGGCATACCGGGCAATTTCCCGGGCATCAACCCCCAGGTAAATAGCGGCATTAAAAATTCTTGCCCCGTCCAGGTGGATTTTAAGACCGTGGCTTTCAGCAATTTCCCGGATTTTTTCCAGGTAGTGAAGGGGCACTACTTCTCCGCTACTGTAAGCATTCTCCAGGCAAATAAGGGAAGTCCTCGGCATGTGAATATCGTTGGGTCGTATCGCAGCTTTTACTTCCTCTAAATCCATCATGCCACCATTTGTCTTAAGTCCCCGGAGCTGCACCCCGGATAATACTGCCGGTGCCCCAACTTCATATTTAAAAATATGGCAATCTTCCCCCAGAATCACTTCGTCCCCCCGCTGGGTATGGGTCATAAGAGCCAGTTGATTCCCCATGGTCCCACTGGGAACAAAAAGGGCCGCTTCCTTGCCAATTCGTTGAGCAGCAAGTTCTTCTAATTCCCGCACCGTAGGGTCATCGCCGTAAACATCATCCCCTACCTCGGCAGAAAACATGGCCTCACGCATCTTTGGAGTAGGAGTTGTTACCGTATCACTGCGAAGATCAATAAATTTCACCTTAGGACCTCCTCATTTATCTCAAAAACTTTTGTACCGCTTTACCGTTTAAATAATCGCATTTTGCCCCCTGTCGGGTATCCCTTTTTTCCAGCTCTTCCTCAATTAAATGTTTAATTTTCCACCAGCTAACCCCCCAGTTGGCAAAGAGAACCCCTTCATCGGGACCCTTTCCAATTAACCTTTGCACCACCACTTCCGGACTTAAATACTCCAAAAAGGTTACCACCCACTGGACATATTCTTCCAAGGGTATAATCTCAATTTTCCCCTCCCGGTACATATCCCCTAAAACCGTTTTTTCTGGAATAAACAGGGTATGGAGCTTTACAAAATCTATCTTTAATGCTGACATAATTTTGGCATTTTCAATGACATCAACTAACGTTTCCCCGGGCAGGTTTAAAATTAAGTGGGTCGTAACATTTAAGCCAAACTTTTTTATTCGCAAGACCGCATCGATAAATTCGGCCAAGGTATGGCCCCGGTTTATCGCTATTAAGTTTTTATAATTAACCGTCTGTAAACCAAGTTCCACGTCTACTTCTATATTTTTTTTATTTTTTACCTCCGCCAGCACCTCCAGGTATTTATCGTTTACCGCATCGGGTCGGGTGGAAACGGAGAGGCCAACAATATCGGTGTTATCCACCGCTGCTAAAATATAATCCCGGAAAACCGCAAGCGGATGATAGGTATTGGTATAGGCCTGAAAATAAACGATAAATTTTTGCGCTTTAAATTTATCTTGAAAATACTTTTTTAACTCCTCTACTTTCTGAGATATGGCCCGGGTATCGGGTAGACAAACGAATCCCCCGGGCGAGTCTTCGCAAAAAATACAGCCCCCGGTTCCCACCGTACCATCGCGGTTTGGACAGGTATGGGGAAGATTCACGGGAATTTTATATACTTTGCCGCCAAATTTCTCCTTTAAATACCTTGTATAGGAATAATACCTTTCCATTTTCGTCACCTTTTTTCTTTTATCTTAACAAAATTTGCCGAAAAAATAAAACCCCCGAAATATTGGGGGTTAAAAAGCTTTTAATTCTAAAAGTTTTAAGCGGTTGTCATACTCCACAAGTTTTTTGTCGACCTTGGCAAGGCTTTCTTCCAACTGCCTGGTTACCAGGAGCACCCGCTCCTGGTTGGCTTTCACTTCAATTAACTGCTGCTGAATGCTTTCCATGTATTGTAAACCAGAAGTAAGCTGGCGGCTGATTTCATCAATGCGGTTAAACGCCAGTTCGTCCCGGAATTTCAGCTCGGTAATAGCGGTAAGACCCTGCCGCACTTCTAAAGACAAATCGGCAATTTGCCGGCTGTTATCGGCCACACCCTCGGCAACTAACTGGACTAACCTTTTAAACTCCTCTATCATGACCCCGGTATGCTCGTCCAAGCTAAATCCCTCCGGTTTCAAACTATTTAGTATATTCAACAAAATATAATTTTTTCCTGCCGGATTTTAAATTTTATCCATCTTTTTTAAAAAGAAGTACCCCCAAAAATAAAAACAACAAACAAAATCCAGCCATCACCGTAATATCGGTAGCTAAGCTATATTCATGGTAGGGCAAAAATACATGCTTTAAAAGATCAATCCCGTAAGCCAGAGGGTCAATCGCAGCCAAAGTAGCCAACCAACCGGGAATTCCTTTTAAAGGGTAGATAGCTCCACTTAAGAAAAATAATGGCATTACAATAAAGTTCGTGACAAATTGAAACCCCTGCATCGACTGCATCCGGGCAGCAATCACAATTCCAAAAGCCGCCATGGTAAGGGCAATAAAATACATGGTAACAAAAGCTTTTACCACCATAGAAAAAGAAAGATTGATTCCAACTGCCGGAGCAAAAATTAAAATAATCATCCCCTGAATAACCGCAGTAGTAGCTCCCCCCAGGGCTTTCCCCAAAACAATACTTTCGCGGGAAGCCGGGGATACCAACACTTCTTTTAAAAACCCGAACTCCCGGTCCCAGACAATGGAGATGGAAGAAAAAATAGCTGAAAACAAAACAGTCATCCCCACAATTCCCGGAAAAATAAAAGTACGATAGTTAACTCCACCGGGTCCGGTAAAAGCTGCACCCATTCCACCGCCCATGACAAAAAGCCAGATGGCCGGCTGGACTAACGAAGTTATTATCCTGATTTTTTCTCGCCAGTAGCGAATTAACTCCCGGTAAAAAATCGCCCAGAGAGCCGCCATCACCGCCACCTCCTGCGCCGGCTAAATCCCGGTGTTCTATGGTTTTCCCCTACTTCATCCCGTATTTCCCGTCCGGTAAGCTTTAAAAACACATCATCAAGGGTTGGCTTTTTGATGGACACCGCGGTCACCGGAAAAGGAAGTTCCCGCAAAAGGGCCGGGATAAAGGTTTCCGCTTCTTTTACTTCCACCACTACCTGATTTTTTACAATCTTAGCTTCTAAATTAAACTTTTCTTTAATAAAAGTAACAATTCCCGCTGCTTCCGGAGAGTTTATGTAGACGATATTATTTCCAACCATTTGCTTTAAATTGTCCGGGGTATCTAAGGCAATAATCTTTCCCTGATCGATTACCGCAATGCGGTCGCAGTTTTCCGCCTCATCCATATAATGGGTAGTGAGAAAGATAGTAATCCCTTTTTCTTTGCGGATTTTGTGGATATATTCCCAGATGTGCACCCGGGTCTGGGGGTCAAGTCCTACCGTCGGTTCATCTAAAAAAAGAATTTTCGGATGGTGTAAAAGCCCCCGGGCGATTTCCAGTCTTCGCTTCATGCCGCCGGAAAAAGTCTGTACCAGACTGTCCTTTCGTTCATAAAGCTCCACCATCTTAAGAACCATCTCAATCCGCTCCCGGCGTTCCCGGGCGGGAATGCCATAGATTAAAGCATGAAACCATAGGTTTTCGTAGGCCGTTAAATTCCGATCCAGCGTTGGGTCCTGAAAAACTAACCCAATATTTTGCCTGACCTTATCCTTCTCCAGCCACAGGTCATAACCCGCCACCTGGCCTTGGCCCCCATCGGGTTTTAAAATCGTACAAAGCATGGAAATGGTAGTAGTTTTGCCGGCTCCATTGGGTCCTAAAAAACCAAAGACCTCACCTTCATAAACGGTAAGGTCCACCCCTTTCACCGCTTCAACCTCTTTAAAGCGCTTGGTAAGTCCGGTTACCTCAATAACCGCCATTTTTATTCCTCCAGGATGTTAAATTTCTCGCAGAAATTTTTTGAAAATATCTAACGCTTCAACTTTTAAACTTTCATCCAAGATCTTTAAATTTTCAATTTCTTTGGGATAAATTTCTATTAAATTTTGAAACCTTTTTTCAATAACATCTTTTTTCCTTCCAAGCCCTTTTGCATACCTAACAAGCATTTCCCTGTGATTTTTATATACTACAGCAACATCAATAACATCTCTAATTTTAAGAGTTTGTGAACGATAAAAAAGTTTTTTTAAAACAATTTCCCAGGGGGTTTCGATTTGAATTTCATTATCAAATAATTTTATTTTTTTAAACGGATCTGGGGTAAAATAGGGAGCGATAATAAAGTCAATTTCTCCATCGTTCAATTGTAACTTTAGAAAATTTGAACTTTCTACATAATCTTCAGTCATTTTAGCAACAAAACTATTTAGCCTTGGAGTAAGCCAGGTTAGATACTGAGCATCGGTAAAAAAGATATCGAGATCTTTACTTTCCCGGTGATAAAAATAATAAGATAGGGCACTTCCTCCACCAAAAGTCCAATCAGTAGTAGGAATTAAGGAATCATTTAAAAAGTCTACAGCTAATTTAAAAAGTTTAGCCCACGGAAATTCCATAGCCAAAAGTCTCCTCAAACTCAGGATTGGGATAATACTTTTTAACAAACGTCCGGTAATATTTAAGAAGCTCTTTTTCCAAAAGGTTATGTTTAATTAAAAAGCGATAAATACTTTCAAAAGGCACATCGGTGAAAAAATTAAAAATCTGGACAGCATATTCATCATTAAACTCCATATTTTTTAGCATTCGAACTAATTCTTCTTCCGAAAGATAATTTTTCGTCTGAGCATTAATTGTTGTTTCAATCATCAAAACCACCTGCTCACTTTTCCTTAATTTTACCACACACCTCCAGGGATTGGAAGAATGGAATAATTGACACTCTTAATAGTCCATGCTAAAATAAATTTACGAAATACGGGCGCGTAGCTCAGCGGGAGAGCGCTTGACTCACATTCAAGAGGTCGCAGGTTCGAACCCTGCCGCGCCCACCATGAAAATTAACACTTTTAGCCTTTGGTAACTTTAAAAGGAGCCTGGATGGCTCCTTTTATTATTACTCTACCCTAAAAAGATTTACCATGATTTTTTTCATCAAGTTGAACAAGTTCATGAACTACTACATAATCAATTACCGGTAAAGGGACTATAATAAGCTATAAAGTGGCTTCTCGCCCTGAGAGGCATTTTACCCCTTGTTTTGTTCTTGTATTTTATTCTCTAACTCTTTTATCCAATTTTCTAAAAGATTTAATTCTTCACGAGTTACTAAATTTAAATCTTTTATGATTTTTCGCAGTTCTTCGTCTATTTCAGATTTTAACTCCTCCTTTTGGTTTTTTCCTTTTTCAATTAATTCATCCAAAAACCTTTGAGCTTCTTCTTTACTCATCTTGCCTCTTTCCATAAGTTCCTTTAAAAACTCTTCCGTTTTTTCTTTCGTTAAAGATATTAATCCCAATCCTAACAAAAGGCTCCTTCTAAAAATATCCATAAATCGCACGCTCCCCAAGAGATATTCTCATATTGCAATTGAGTATTCATCCCTTATATAGCCCTTCCTTTCCAGTGTTTGTAAGATGTTGTTATTATTCCGAACACAAATTCCCATGAGTTTTGCCAGCGGTTTATAAGATATTGGCAAATCAAGAATTCATAAAACATTTTAAAGTATTGCAGTAATTCTAACGTTTTTCTGGGTAACCTCAGGGCGTATCACCCCATTTATGCTTTATTCGAGCTAAAATAATTTTTAACGTTCCCTGATCTCGGCAGCAACCTCTGCCCAGGCTTCAGACAACCGGTCAAGGTATTCGCTTACTTCACCTTTTAAGATATCATCAGCTCCAGGATGGGTAGGTTTTGCTCCGGTTTCAGCTACAATCTCTCTAAGGGCAGAAGGTACGTCAATAATTGGGCATGGTCTTAAGTGGTTATTATTAAATGGTTGTCTCTTTTGGTATGCTTTAAACAAAGGTGAATTTAAAACATCTTTAAGACTGCATTCGTTAATATTATGAGTAGAAATATGAACAAAGGCACACGGTTCTACAGCACCACTTGCAGTAATGTGGAAATAATATTTTCCTCCAGCAATGCAACCTTGAGTAAATTCGCCATCATTCCAAAAATCGGCCAGGAATATAGGTTTATTTCTACGGATATTAGGGACAACCTTTGCTAAATAGGCTCGCTGCTCAGGAGTTAACATTAAATCCGTGTTTGGATTTCGACCAATGGGAATGTAATGGAATATCCAGCCGTATTTTGCTCCTTTATCTATCATATAATCAATAAACTCATCAGACATTATTTCTTCTACATTTTCTCGTGTTGCCGTAAGAGAAATACCAAAAACCGCTCCCCTTTCCCGCAACATCTCCATCGCATTTATTACTTTTTTAAATACTCCTGTTCCCCGGCGCCGATCAGTTCGTTCCTCCCAACCTTCAAGACTAAAAGCCGGTGAAATATTACCAACTTCTATAATTTTATCGGCAGTTTTTTCATCAATTCTTGTCCCATTGGTATATATCATAAAAGCCATATCGTTATGTTTTGCCGCTAAGTCAAACAAATGAGGATACATAAAGGGTTCCCCACCTGACATTACTATCCAGTAAATTCCTAACTCCTTAGCTTCATTGAAAAGACGGTCCAAACGTTCATACTCCAATTCATCATGTTTGGCATATGCACCAGCCCAGCAACCTTCACACCGTAAATTACAATTACTTGTAGGATCCACTAAAATTGTATGAGGTACTTTAAATCCTAAGGTTTCGGATAATTGTAACTGTTTTGGAATACCGAAAATAATCGAGTTTATAAAAAAGTTAAAAAGCAAACGCTGACGTACATTGGGATGAGTGTCTCGTAATAAACTTTCAACTAATTGGCGTATTGCAGGATAGTTATTAAGATTTCTCTCAACTGTCAAAATTGCCTGTTTGTGTTCTTCTCGTCTGGCTAAAATTTTTCCCAGAGTAAATATCCGATCTAAATTGTTAACTGGATCTTTACTCAGATAATTTAACAGCTGCTGCAAGGTTTTTTCACTTACGTACCGTTTGGCAAATTCTAAACTTGTCCCAAATTTTTTGCTCACCTTATCAACCCCCGAAGTATTTTTTTAATGTTGTCTTTATTAAATACTAAAAATAACCATTTGCTTGCTTTTATTTTGGTTACTCACCCCCCTTTTTTTTAATTCCATAAAGTCAATATCTTCTGCTTAAAAAGCCATAAAGATTTTTTTAGATTGCTTTTAATTCCCAAAAGCTTTCCTTTACTTCTTCTTCAATAAAATTTCCAGTATCAAGAGCAATTTTTATTTTTTCAGTCACTTTCTTCCCTGCAATTTCCCCAGCACGGATACACTCACCAGCACGATGGAACTCATACCACTTAATATTTCCTACCTCTGGCTTAAGCAAATAATAATGTTTACCATGAAGTCCAGAATTCAAAGAGACTTCTTTAGGCTGGGCACACAGTTCCAAAGTATTATCTAGAACATTGATAATCTCGAAGCGTGAATTTTTAATATAATGGACCACTTTTTGAGAAGGCATATTTTTTATCCTCTTCCAGGTATGAACCAAGGTGGAAGTCTGATCTACATTTGAGCTAACGTCAATCGCTATTACAATATCTGCACCTGCTTCTTTAGCTGCCCGGACAGGTACTGGAGTTGTTACCGAACCGTCCACTAAAATTCGTTCATCAATCTTAACAGGAGAAAATACCCCAGGTATAGCAATGCTGGCTCGTAAGGCTTTAGCCACCAGTCCTTCATTTAGGCGAACCTCTTCTCCCGAAACGATATCAGTGGCAACAACAGTCAAAGGCTTCCGCAACTGGGAAAACTCTTTCCCCTGGGTTAACATTTCAAAGTACTTTTCTACTTTGTTTCCGGCTATTATGCCCTGGCGGGGTAGAGTAGGATCAAAAAGGTTAAATATCCAGCGCCACCGCATTTTTAGAGCCATATCCTCCAATTCTTCGATCCGGTAACCTGCAGCATAGGCTGCTCCTACCACTGCCCCCATGCTGGTCCCCGCTATAAAATCAATTGGTATATTTGCTTCCTGCAATGCCTTGAGCACACCTATATGGGCATAACCTCTAGCACCACCGCTTCCCAGGGCTATTCCAATACGTGGCCTTACCTTAACCTTCTGTTTTTTATTCATATTTTCGCCTCCATTGCCTCTACATATTTTTTAGGAATATTTTCTTTCCCGCTAATAACCGGTGTACCCAAAAGACACAAAAAATACTTAAAAAAATATTTAACCAAGGGGTATACCATTACGCCACTTCCCATCTCACCAAACAAATAATCTACATATATACCCAAAAGACCAAAAAACTTGGTAAAATAAAAAGGTCGTAACTTAAATTTGTGACCAATTTCAAGCTAAAGCTTCATCAAGAAAATCCGCAAGCATACCCTTTTCCTTATCAGAAAGATCGGTAAGCGACTTTAAATACCTTCCGACTAACTCGGTTACCCCAACCCCTATCTCATGATTCATCGTTTGAATAATAGTACCAAGAACAGTTCCAATAAAGATTATGATGCGCATTTCACTGGTAGGTGCATTTTGAACCAAACTTTTAACCAGCATTTCTGTTCTTCCGCCCAATTTTCTAAGATACACGATAAATAACCCTATGACATATGCCCCAAAAGTTACTCGAACCTGAACCTTTGGAATTTCCTCCAGCATTTTTTGTACAGCATCACTAATGCTGTGAGTTTTTAAACTGTTTAGCAGCTCAAGTACCTTTGTCTTTATTTTATTCCACTCATCTATATTTATTTCTTTTGTACGTTTTTCTTCAAACAAGTTTATAGCTTTAATAGTAGGCATAAAAACAACCTGGGAACGTCCCATTTCGTTAGGATTTACTGTATAATCCCGGGTAAGGTAGCCAAGTTTTTCTAATTCTTTCAAAACGTCGTATGCCGTCCATTTGCTGACGCCAAGTGCATTCGCTATTGTTTCGTAGTGAACTGGAACATTCGTTTTTTGGAATAGATCAATTAATTTCTCTAAAAATTGCTTGCGGCGTTCGGTCAAAATCATACTTAGCTACCCCCAAAAAACCAAAATAGTTTACGAGTATTATTCTATTTTCAATTTTAAAATATGTCAAGAATTTAGGTATCCTTTTGTTATTAATCTGTGATATTGTCACCTTAGAATTATTCTAAGAAAATGTCACCATGAAGAAGGAGAGAGTTATTTTGAACAACTGTAAAAAAAGATTTCCAAATCAGACGGTAGCCCTTGAAGTTAGAAGCTTTAATCAAAGAGCTATAAACTGCTACAAAAAAGTTGGATTTAGTATTAAAAGAGAATACTTAAAAAATATTTCTAACGAGGATGTTAAATTTTACTATATGGAACTCGAAGAATAATGCCCGAAAATTCATAATGAATTTTCTACAATTTAAAACAATTTATTTAACCAGTTTATAATATCCCTGACCACTTCCTCCCGATTAATTTCGTTTAACATTTCGTGCCGGCCTCCGGGATAGAGCTTGTATGCTACATTTTTTAAACCTAATTTTTCGTAAGTTTTTATTAACTTTAAAACACCTCTACCCATGTTACCTACCGGGTCCATATCGCCGCTAAAAATGAAAATAGGAAGCTCTTTGGGGATTTTAGCCAAGTTTTCCCGGCGGAAAGTTTCCTTTAACCCTCTTAAAAAATCGTAGTAAAAACTTGCGGTAAATACTCCCCCGCAGTAAGGGTCATTAATGTATTTATCTACTTCTTCGGCATCGCGGGAAAGCCAGTCAAACTCGGTGCGGTTTGGTTTAAACTTTTTATTGTAGTTGCCAAAGCTAAGCTTTGTTAAGCAAACGCTTCTATATTTAGGGCCGTATTTTTCGACTTCTTTTTTGGCCAAAAAGATGCCGAGATTAACAATAGGCCCGGGACCGCAGGAAGTACCCGATAAAATCACACCATCTAAAGTCTCACCATAAAGAGTAATATACCGCTGAGCCAAGAAAGAGCCCATACTGTGGCCAAATAAGATAATTGGAAATTCCGGGTTTTCGTTTTTAACAAAATCAATAAGTTCCTTCATATCCTGAACCATCCGGTTAAATCCATCGGGACCCAAATAGCCTATTTCCTCAATGCTTTTCGCCGTTTTCCCGTGCCCACGGTGGTCGTGGGCAAAGACAAGATAACCTTCTTTGGTTAAAGCCAAAGCAAATCGCTCATAGCGGGCTGCGGTTTCCGCCATACCATGGGCAATGTAAACAATCGCCCGTAGTTTCTGCTCTTTATCCGGAAACCAGCGGTAGCAATAAATTTCCTGTCCGTCACTGGCTTTAAAGAGAAAGTTAAAAGAGCCCATTTTAAACCCTCCAAGCCCATGTTAACGAAATTCATCGAAATTTCGCGCTCAGCCTTCGTCCACCGTTTTTTCCGCAGCTACATTTATCTCCCACCGCTTTCCTTGGCCAGTGGCCCCCTCTCCTAAATTTTTAAACCTAAATCTCTAATCATTTGTAAATCTGTTTCCACTTCCCGGCCTTTAGTTGTTAAATAATGCCCGATTAACATGCCGTTTAACCCCGCCATTAACCCCAGAGCCTGCATATCCCGCAAATTTACCTCCCGACCACCGGCATATCTGATATTTTTATCCGGCAAAATGAAGCGAAAAATTGCAAAAGTCTTGATAACTTCCAGGGGCGATAAAAGTGGCCGGTTTTCCAGTTTTGTTCCTTTAATTGGATTGAGCACGTTTATCGGTATGGCATCAACATCTAATTCTTTTAGCGTAAAAGCAAACTCAATTCGCTGTTCCATAGTTTCTCCCATACCGATAATACCACCACAACATACTTCCATTCCAGCTTTTTTAACATTTTTAATGGTTTCTATCCGTTCATCATAAGTATGAGTTGTAACGATATTGCTAAAAAAACTTCGCGCTGTTTCCAGATTGTGATTATACCGAGTAACTCCGACTTCGCGCAGCTGCATAGCTGCTTTTTCGGTTAATGTCCCCAGGCAAGCGCATAATTCCAGGTTTACTTCCTGACGCAAACGTTTATAAATAGCTAAAATTTTTTTAAAATCCTCGTCCTCCTCGGTCATTCCCAGACCGGACGTTACCAAATCAAAACGATGGGCCCCGGCCGCTTCCATAGCCTTGGCTTTTGCCAAGATTTTTTCTTCCTCGAGCATTTCAGTGGGTGTAATTTCTGTATGATGATGGACCGATTGAGCGCAAAAGGCACAGTCCTCAGGACAATGACCGGTTTTTACACTGATGATTGAACATAACTCCACCTTATCCCCCACGTACTTTTCCCTGATCTTGGCCGCCATTGCTGCCAATATCAGAATATCTGCGCCCTCAGCCTGCGCAAGCTCCAGCGCTTCAGATTGATTAATTTGTCCGCCATCCAGTACTTTTTGGGTTAAGGCTACTATCCGATTAAACATGGCTCTACCCCCTCTCTCGGTTTATAGTTATAATACCGGTTGAATTTCACATTTGTCAACGTTTTTTATTTTATAGTTAACAAAAACTCCGTTCGCCAGAAGAATAATTTTTTTTGAGGGCCTTCCGGTCTAATAACTTGATGCCGAAAAAAGCCTTTTTTTAGTAAATAAAGCAAAAAGAGAAACCTTGCATTTTTATAAAAAACAAGGTTTCTCTCAAGTCTTTTCTTTTATAAACTTACAAAATCTTACTTTTTCCGGTTTTCTTACTTATTTATCTCCGCAAGAGGTTTGCCACCGCTACCTACATTGTCCAAAGAATTTTCCCGAATTATTACAATAAAAGCTTGAGGTGGAATATTCAGCGTAGAACTTGCTGCATCGGTAAGATTTTTAATAAGCTCCGCTTTTTTTTCCTTGGACATAGGTCCTGCATCAATCTGGATTACCGGCATTCCTTTCCCTCCTTCCCAACTTTTATAATCATAATCACTTCTTAATTTATTTTAACTTAAATGCAATATTCTTTAAATCCTCAGCTACCCCTGAAATTTCTTCAATCGCTGCCGTTAATTGTTGAGCCATCGCACTTTGTTCCTCACTTATCGCTGCCAGGTTTTGAATGCTCTGTATTAATTCATTGAGTCTATGTAAGCTTTGATTTATCTTGTTTCTAATATCCTGGGCCGAAAACTTGGTTTGCTGGGCAAGTTTTCTTATTTCTTCCGCTACCACCGCAAAGCCCCGACCTTTGTCTCCCACTCGGGCAGCTTCAATCGCCGCATTTAAGCCTAAAATATGTGTTTTATCGGAAATTATATTGATTAAGTTAACAATTTCCTGAATACCTGCAATTTCTGCTTGAAGTTCCGTTGATTCACCGGCAATTCGCTGGTTTGTATTTGCCAACTCCGCAGCTGAAGTACTAAATTCCGTTGCCGACTCCCTAATTTCGCCGGTGACTCGAGCTAAATCGGCCGACATATTAATTACCATATCCTGGGTTTCCGTACTGAAAGCTACCGCCATTGCTCCTACAACGCCTTCCTCATCAGTTATAGGAATTACCGTTGCAATATATGGAAATCCAAATTTGCTTTGTTCTTTTTCAACCCTGGCAACAATTTTTTTGTTTTGCTTCATCGCTCTCTCCATTAATGTTCCTTCCACTATTTTATCTCCCGGCTTAAACCCAAAATCAATTCGCCCCGGACGATAATACAAATACTTTTCCAGATCAGAAACTATAAACGTTGCGTCTTCAGTAAATAATTTTTGATAATCAGAAACAGTTTCCAGGATTTTATTTATTTTCATTTCTCTATCCCCTCCCTTTAAATTAATATAAAAACCTCCTGCCCAAAGGCGGAGGCTTAACTCTAAATCCACACCTTCGGCAGCTGGCTGGCATAGCCTTACGGCTTTAGCCCCTGTAGCTTTGCGTCGCCGGCTTTCGCCGGGTTTGCCCTTGACAAAACATTATTTTTATTATTAATATTTGAAAAATTGTAAATTTTGCAACCTTTTTATACTTATGGTAGAACATCACTAAAAAACCTGTCAAGAAATAAAAAAGCCCCCTGCCAATTAATTTTCGGCAGGGTGACTTATTGGTTATTATCAACTATTACACCCGGAAGCGGGCAGCTATTTTCTCAAGTTCTGCTGCTAAAGACGCTAATTCTTCAGAAGAAGCCGAAATTTCTTCCATAGCCGCAGTTTGCCCTTCCGTTGTCGCTACAACATTCTGGACTCCTGCAGATATTTCTTCCGCAGCAGTAGCAACATCCTGAATCTGCCGGGCAACTTCTTCAATGGAAGCAACGATTTCTTTAAATTTCTTACCAACTTCAAGTACCGTTCCGCTCCCTTTTTTGACCTTCTGGCTACTCGCAGACATTACATCAATTGCCATTTATTTCCCTTTTAGCACCCAAATCCAAAAGAATAAATGACAATTTGTGTATCATGTTCACTATTAAACCTTAAACTTATTTACAGTATTTTCCATATCAGTAGCAATTAAATTTAAATTCTGGGCAATAGCCGCCAGTTCTTCCGAAGATGCTGAAAGCTCTTCGGAAGTAGCCGCTACTTCTTCAGCAGCCGCTGAACTTTCTTCTGTTACTGCACTTACTTGCTGAATTTTATCTGCTATCTCGTCCACCGCCTGTAAAATATCGCCAAAGGCTAATACAGAAGATTCAACAGCCTTAATTTGTTCTTTAATAAAAGCATCAACATTGTCCGAGGTCTTTATTACTTCATTAGCATCGTTTTGTACTGATAATATTATTTTTGTAATTTCATCGGTGGAACTTTTGGACTTCTCGGCAAGTTTTCGGACTTCTTCGGCTACTACGGCAAATCCTTTACCGGCTTCACCCGCCCGGACTGCTTCAATGGCCGCATTTAAGGCCAGTAAATTCGTCTGGTCGGAAATCTCGGTTATGGCGTTTGTGACATTGTTTATATTCATGATTGAAGCGGCAAGAGTTTTTATCTTTTCAACTACCAACTCAAACGCTGATTTTATTTGCTGGATGGATTTTACGAGATTATCCATTTCTTTTTTACCCGCATTGGCTTTAGTTGCTGTATTTTCAGTTAACGCTGCTATGTTTGTTAAATCCTGAGCCTGCGTTGAAGCTCCAGCTGAAACCTGCTGCATTGCTTTAGCAACCTCCTGGGCTGATGCTGCCATCTCCTCGGAAGTTGCCGAAAGATTTTCCGATTCTTTAGTAAGTAAAGTGGATTTTTCCTTTATTTGGGTCGCAATTTCACTAAAGGACTGTACCATAACGTTCATGCTGGAAGCAAGAATTCCTACTTCATCTTTGCTATCGTAATCGATGGTTACACTCAGGTCTCCTTTAGCTATTTGATCTACCTTGGCGGTTAAATCAGTGAGGGGTTTTGCAACCTTTCTTATTGTTAAAATCATCGTTAGCACTGATAAGAAAATACTGAATAAAATAATTATGCCAATCAAAGTGCTCTGTTTTTTCCCTTTTTCCTCATGCTTTTCTAAATGTTTTTTAAATAAGCTTTTTTGTTCTTCAGCCTTTTTTAATAAAATTTCTTTAAGCACGCGCCATTTAGGCGTTTCCTTCTGGGCATGCAAGGTAACGGCTTCAGCGGTTTTTCCAGAGATAGCAAGCTTTTGAGCTTCGACCTTTAGCTGGTGATCTTCTTCCCAGAGAGTTCTTACTTTTTCAAGATCTTGTTTCATCGTACCTGAAGCTAATTTAATTGCTTCTTCATTGGCTTTTATAAATGCTTCATGAGCTTTATCATAGTTTTTCCTGGCGTTTTCATCTTTAGGGTTTAAAATAATATTTCTTGTTGCCTGGCCCGTTTGCAATCCCTGGGCATACATCTCGTTTAAATTTATGAGTAAAGCCTGTTCAACATTTATTATTTTGTTAAGTTCTTTATCTGTTGCAGTTACATAGTTAAGAAAAAAGGCAAAAATTACTACTAAAATAAGAATATTGGCAATACCGGTGCTAAATAAAAGTTTCTTGATACTCAAAAGCCCCACCCTCCTTTTTTAGTTTTTCAAGCACCTAAAAAAGAAAATTTAAAATCCTCCTGCCAAAAGGCGGAGGATTTTTGAGCCCTAACACACCTTTGGCAGCTGGCTGGCATAGCCTTACGGCTTTAGCCCCTGTAGCTTTGCGCCCCCGGCTTTCGCCGGGTTTGCTATTGTCAAAGGGTGAATCTTGTTATGATTTATAATATGTGACATTTTCGACATGTTTTGCAATATTATAACATAACATTTTCCATTTGTATCTTTTTAATATTGGCATACTTAATAAAAACCCTGATTTTACCAGGGTTTCTTTCTTATCCTTGTTCCCAGAAAGCTTTCGTCCGATATCGTGCAGTACGGTCCCCCAGTTTAAGATTTTAAGTTCGTCTCCGGAAAAACCAGAATCGTAGTGAAAAGTTTATTTTTAATTTCTATAAAGAAGGAGTGATTAACCCCAGTCCTCTCACAACACCGGACGTACCGTCCGGTATACAGCGGTTTATGAGTTTACACGAAGTTGTTTATGCACCAGCAAGAAAGGTTTAACTTTCCGGACATTTCTCGGAAAAACGAACACAATTTCTTCCTGAAGCTTTGGCTGCATACAGCATTTGGTCAGCGCGCATTAATAACGTATCAAGCGTATCTCCGGGACAGTAACCAGTTACCCCAAAACTGGCGGTCACCCGGCCTACGCCCGGAATCTCCAGCATGCTTAACTGCTCCCGCAACTCTTCCACTAAGCCTGCTGCTTTTTCCACTGGAGTATCCGGTAAGAGAATCACAAACTCTTCCCCACCCCAGCGGGCCAGACAGTCGGTTTGACGAATCCTGTTTTTAATCAAATTTGCCAGGGTTTTTAAAACCAAATCGCCAGCAGCATGTCCAAAACGGTCATTTACATTCTTAAAATGGTCGATATCTAACATAATTAACGCAAAGGGCATTTTAGTCCTTTTGGCACGTTCTATTTCCCGTTCTAACATTTCTGTAAAATAACGGCGGTTGTAAGCCTGGGTTAAATAATCGGTAATGGATAAGCGGTAAAGTTGTTCCTCCAGCTTTTTGCGCTCCGTAAGATCTATAAAAGTCTCAATTAACTTTTCGCCGCTTTTAGTTTTAAGTCGTTTAACGATTTTAAGTACAGGCAATTGAGAGCCATCCACTCTATGTAAAATCCGCTCTGCCCAATCCATTTCCTGACCTACCGCTGTAATCGGACATAATCCCTTACTTTCCGGAAATATTTCAAAGCAGCTTTTGCCAATAATCTCTTCCGGAGATGCTCCAATCATCGCAGCAGCTTCCAGGTTTACGTTTTCAATCCTGAAAGTTTTAGCATCAACGACCATAACTCCAGCCGGCATACTGTCAAGAATAAGCCGTAAAAATTCCTCTTGCTCCCTTATTTCTTCTTCCATTTTTTTATATTTTGTTACATCGATAATATAGTGAAGATAGGTGTTTTCATCGATCGGTACCCACCAGATATTCCAGAATAAACCATCCAAATTTACCTCGCAATTTTCTTTTTGCTTTCGGTTTAAAGCCTCATCCGTCCGGCAAAAATAACACTTGGTACCGGGCAGCGGTTTTCCGGTGTTTTCAAAAAATTGACGCTCAACAGGAGAAATAGTTTTTAAATGATGAATGCTGTGCCAGCAATAATCGCCAACTACTGCTCCCCGTTCCTTTGCCACCTGATTTAAGGCAATTATTTGTCGTTCTCTGTTAATGAGATATGTAGGATTGGGTAAGGCTTCTAACATCAAACGGAGCTGTTCTTCTTTACGCCTGTTTTCCTCTTCCAGCGCTTTCCTTTCGGTCAAATCAATAACCAGGGCCAGGCACAATTTTTCTCCCCGGTAGTCAAAAAGCTGCAGGTGAACTTCTACGGGATATAGCGAACCATCCTTCCGCCGGTGTACAGTATAAAAAACAATTTGTTCCTCCTTACCGCTCAGCAAGGGTTCAAGCAGAGCTCTGAAACTTTTAAGGTCAAATTCCGGTTTAAGGTCAAGGGGTGTCATGGTGTTCAATTCTTCCAGGGTATATCCCAGGTTTTTTCTGGCACCACGGTTGACCACATGAAATCTCAATGTTTCAGGGTTAAAAATATAAATTTCATTTAGCGAATCCTCTAATATCTGCCAGTACATGTTTGCATGGATGTTTGCCTCATAAAGCCGCAAGGCCATTTCAACTATGGTTATCAGCACTTGTTCAGTAGCACTTTTCATTACATATCCGTAGGCTGTAACAGAACGAATTTTTTCTACCACTGCTGGTTCAGTATGCGCAGTTAGAAAAACAACGGGCAGCTCACTAATCTGCTGAATTGCCAGCGCTGTTTGTACTCCATCCATCCCTTCTCCCAGCTCAATATCCATTAAGATGAGATCAGGGTACCATCCACCACTTACTTTTTCGACTGCCGCTTCACCGGTTAGAGCAATTTCAACGGTATAACCGTATTTATTCAGGATATTGGCTATGGTTTTTGCTTGAAATTTACTGTCTTCCACGATTAATATTTTTTTATCCTTCAAGCCCCGTCAAGCCTCCCTTTTTTCAAGCTTCCAAAGCTTTCCAAACGTTTCTTGGGGCGGTAATATTTTTTACTTCTTAAATAAAAAAATTCCAATATTTCGACATATTCTTCAAAATTATACCATAATCCTTCCTTTTTGTATATATTTTGTCAGCTCTCAAGTAATGTACCGGACAGATTCCACAGCGAAAATGGAACAGTTTGCGTTGCCAGCCCCTTGGCAACTTTCGCATGCAATAATAAAGCCGACTGGCGGTAAACCAGTCGGCTAATATTAAAAAAGGTTTATCTTTTTTTGTAGTATGTCTTTTTTACGAATTTTTTCGTTTCTGATTTTTGTTCTTTTTCTTTTTTACTTTCTTTTTTTCTTTCCTTTTCTTTCTCCTTTTCTTTTTCCTTATCCTTTTCAACTTTTGCCGGTATTACCTTAACTTCGATAGCATTTCCCGTTAAGGTGTATTTAACACCTACTTTATAACCAGGTTTGATGGTTTTTTCTCCTTTAAGCTTGCCTAATCCTTCAATTTTAGTGTTCTCCGTAATACTAAAGGTTTTTTGTTCACCATTTCCCCGGGCAACGGTGAGATTGTTACCATCAAAAGAAATTACCGTACCGGTATATTCCAGTATTACAGGTTTTGCTTCAACTTTTACAGCTTCGTTGCTTGCCGGATCGTATTTTACTTCTGCTTTATAACCGGCACCCAACTCTCCTTTTACTTCCATGTCCGTATCCGAGGTAATTACAAAAGTTTTTTCTTCGTTTTCTCCTTTAACGGTAAGAGTTTGTCCGTCAAAGGAAGTTACAATCCCTTTAAATTCCTGAAGTTCCTCCTCTTTTTGCTCCAAAAGATTTTCAATTTCTTCCTTTAACTGCTTTAGTTGACTGTAAGACAGGTTGTTTAAAAGGCTTAAATCAAAAGGCAGCGGGTTGTCTGCTGGAGCCGGTACCGGTTGATAAGTTTGATCCGTTACCGATGGGGTAGTATAGGTTGTGTCACTAACAGTTGGAGTCTGGTTGGCATAAACAGTATCACTTACCCCCGGAGTGGTATTAGCTGGCACGGTGGTAGCAGTATCGGCCAACGCAGGTAAAGTAATCCCAAGTAAAAATACCGTTAAAACTAAAACTGCTATCTTCTTCATTAAAATACCCCCTTTAAAATTTTAAACCCTCCTGCCGGAAGGCGGAGGGTTAATAATCCCCTTAACACCTTCGGCAGCTGGCTGGCATAGCCTTACGGCCTTAGCCCCTGTAGCTTTGCGTCGCCGGCTTTCGCCGGGTTTGCCTTTATCGGTAACATCTTCTCTTTTTTACTCTATTATAAAACATAAAGTTAAAATTACAATACTTTTGGCAAAAGAATTTAAATACAAACTTTATATACCGTACTTCCCGTAAACCCGGGAACCAAGAATTTCCGTTGCAACCTCAAATAGCTCAAAAAATTTTTCTTCAGGCAAGTTCGGTGCCTCTTTTAAATAAGATTTTACACCATAGTTACGGAAAGGTATAAGTTTTAACAATGTATACGAATTAAGTTCACGAATAAACCGGGCAATTTTTTTCACTTCCTGCGGATGGTCGTTTAAGCCGGGCACCAATACCGTTCGAACCTCATACAGTACTCCAAGCTGAGACGCCGTATTTAAATTTTGAAAAATTAATTCGTTGGCCACACCGGTCAGCTTTCGGTGCAAAACCGGATCAAAAGCTTTTAAATCGGCCATAATCCCATCGATATTTTGACATAAAGTTAAAAATTTCTCTTCCTCCAGAAAGCAATTAGTATCGACAAAAACCGTAAGATTACTTTTTTCCTTAAGCTTTTTGCTAACTTCCAGGATAAAATCCGCCTGCAGGGTGCATTCCCCGCCGGAAAAGGTTACCCCATCTAAAAAAACTTCGTTTTCCAAAATATAAGCTACTAAATCCCCCGCTTCCCAGAGGGTTGTTTTGGGAGTGGACGAATGGGGACACACCTCCAGACAACGGTCACACCCCTGGCAAATCGCTTTATCCCAGGTTACCTTACCGTCAAGGTTTGTTAAGGCTCCGTCCGGGCACTGTTCAACACATCTACCACAATTCTGGCAGTATTTTTTGGTTTCCGGGTTGTGACAGTACAGGCAGTCAAGATTACATCCCTGAAGAAAGATTGCCATCCGGCTTCCGGGACCGTCGATAAAGCTTACCTCAATAATTTTATTGACTATTCCTCTCACCGATTATCCTTACCTTTCTGGCTTCGGTATTGTTGTTTTTAATGCTTGCTGCTCCAAGCTTTACCGTATCTTCCCGAAGAACCTCGCCTTTTTCGTATTTTAAAACATCGGTTCTTTTTACAAGGTAACCGGTAATCCGGATAAATTCCGAATCGGAAGTGTTGAAAGAAAATACCCTGATTCCCTCTTTTAAAGCCCCCTTGATTATTTTTAAAACCCCTTCCGGGTTTTCCCGGGCAGTACGGTCAAAGATGTAAATATCGCTAATTCCGGTATTGAAATATTTATGGAGCGGACCGATGGTTTTAATCTGGGTAAAGATGTCCGGCTCCTCGCCGTATTTTATCCGCACCCCGGGCGTCACATCGATGTCGCTGTCAATCCCCGACTGGGCATGAAAACCTATCCTGCCGCCGGTACCGTAGCAGTAAGCTCCCGGAACACTTTCTAAAGTATCTTTGGCGGTTTTTAACACTTGTTCGGCATAATCAAGGGCTTCTTTATCCTTACCAAGCTTCAGTCCCGTTAAGTGTTCAAGACATTCGTACAGTCCAAAATATCCGGCCATGGAGGTAAAGCGGGCAAGGGAAATTAAACCTTCTTTAGCTAAAAAGGAAGTTTCAAAAAATTTCGCTTCTTCTACGATAAATTTAGCCCGGGCATTGATAACCTCGGCCTGCGCCAACACTGCATCAGGTAAAACATTCCGGATAAAGTCTTGAAAATCTCTCGCTTTTTTGGCAGCTTCTTTTAAATTTAACCGAACTAAAGTAAAGCTGCCTCCACCAATTAATAAAGTATTATAGCAGCTGGCAACTCCGTAAGCAGGGTCAAGGTCTTCTTTTAATTCCCGGTCGTTGACAAAATACGGTTTTCCAATTTCCAATGCCGTTTTAACCGCCTCTATGGCAAAACTATCGGGAGTTTCTTCATTATATTTTAGGGAAATGTTGGGTACCGCCTGTTTTAGCTCCCGCTCAAGCTTTAAAAGTAACCGTCCAGTACGGGTATCTTTGGGCCCAATGTTCATGTGGACAAACCCATCGGGTAACACCCGGTCTATTTGCACCAAAAACATTTTTAAGAGTTTTTCGGAAAGTTCCTCGCCGGCAGCCAAAACAAACGGTTCTAAAAGCTCATCTACCTGTCCCAGGTATACGGGATAGCTCGTTATAGAGGGTACGTAGCGATAGATAATTAAAAGGGCATTAACCGCTTCAAATAAATCCTGCGGGGGTTTTAAATTTAAGTACTCGCTTCCCTTTTCCATAAATTTTTGGTAATCCGGCAGAATATAACGCGGCCGGTAGGGGGCGTGACCTTCAAACAGATCACATAGAATTCCTTCGGCAAAATAGTTCTGAGCTTTTTCACTGATCTTTACGTAAGGAAGGGAGTTTTCCGCCTCCGCCGCCAGTAAGTGCCGCTTATCTTTGTAATCCAAAGAAGTATCGGTAATTATTTCATAAACCCGGTTCATCGCTCTTATCACCTGTCTTAAAGTTTCTAACTTCATTATACCACCCTTTTTACCGCTTGTAGCAAAATCTTTACTTACATTTAAGGTAAAATTTCTCTACTTCCTCCCTTACCTTTTTCAATGCCTGGATTTTATCTTCGGCACCGATGTTATCCGAGCGTTTATCCGCTTCTTTTAAAGTAATTAACTTTTGTACCCGCCGGTAAAGCTCACCCGGAGGTAGTGTTTTCCCAAGCTGCTTAAGCCAAAGTTCTACTTTTTCTACTTCATAGGGTACGGACATGTGGTAATAAATAAGCCAGGTGGTTCGGTCAATAGTTTGCCGGTGGAAATTGAAGCGTTTTAAAATACCCCGGGCCATTATAGCTCCCCGTTCGGCATGGCCAAAATCGTTGGGATAGCCGTTTTTGTACGTTCGCACCCCTGCTAGACCCTTTCCCACATCGTGCAAAAGAGCGGCCATGATTAATTCTAAATCCTTGTCGGGAAGTTCTTCCAGAACCCTTAAAGTATGCCCCCAGGCACAAAGGCGGTGGCGTTCGGGATTCTGGGGTAAGCCCACCAGGTGAGATAACTCCGGTAGTGCTTTAAAGAGAAGCCCTTTTTGATGTAATGCTAATAAACTCTCGACAGGATTTTGGCTAAACTGCTTTTCCCGGAAAAACACAGAAACTGCCAGACCGGTATTTTTACCAGCCATGGCAGTTTCTTTTGGCCAAAATTTGCAGTAAAGATAAATTGGAGCGGGGTAAATCACCATTGGCACCCCCGGCACTTTTTTTGATTATAGCAAAGCCGGGAGGTAGTCGACAAGAAAAATTTTAGAGCTTATTTACTATTTCTAAAAATTCAGGGGATTCGAGCTTTTCAATTAGACCCCGGTCAGCATATTCCGCATATTCGGGAACAATCGGCAAAGTACCAAGTAACCTTATTCCGGTTTCGCGGCATACTTCCTCTCCCTGGGGCTTTTTAAAGGGATAAAGGAGTTCACCGCAATGGGGGCATTTTAAATAGGCCATATTTTCAATGAGACCAAGAATTGGCACGTCAAGATTTTTGGCAAGTTTCATGGCCTTTTTAACCACCATCACTGCTAAATCCTGAGGTGATGAGACAATAACTACCCCTTTTAAAGGTAAAGTTTGCAGTACCGTTAAGGGAACATCTCCCGTACCCGGAGGCAAATCCACCAAAAGGTAATCCAGTTCACCCCATAAAACGTCTTCCCAGAATTGTTTAATTGCCCCGGAAAGTAACGGTCCTCTCCAGATTACCGCTTCCTCTTCGGATTTTAAAAGTAAGTTAATCGACATGATTTTTATTCCTAGCTCGGTTTCTGGCGGAATAATCTTTTCACCATCAGAATCAAATTGACCCGGCTTTAGGCCGAACATTTTAGGAATGCTTGGTCCCGTAATATCGCCATCTAAAATTCCCACCTTAAAGCCTTTTCGGGCAAAGGCCACCGCCAGCAGGGAGGTAACCGAGGACTTGCCAACCCCTCCCTTACCACTCATAATGGCTAAAACGTTTTTTACTTTGTTTTCTCCTTTTGGTATTTTAGGTTTAATGGAAGCTAAATCTTCGCCCATGTTCCCCCTCTTTTCCTGGTAGTTTTGAACATATGTTAATTATAACACTTTGCTTTTTTCTTAAAAACAGCCTTTCTCTTTAAATCAATCCCTTTTACTGGCTACAGGAGCGATTTTCCCAAAATAATTATCCTTCTATTATTTTTGCCAGAGTTTTTATTGGATTATGCCCATAAACCCGGTCTTTCACAATTAAAGTAGTGGTTGGGGCCTGGCTTTCTCGGGTAAAAAGGATATCATGACCGAGGCATAAGCCTAAAATCACATTTAAATCGGTCTTTACTTCATTAAACAGGCGGGCCTGGGCAATAGGATTACAGATAGAAGCAAATTTATCGGGGTTTTTCTTGGAAAGTCCAATTTCCGCATGCTCAATTGCTCCAAGGCGGCAGCAGGCAAGGACGGGAGTAACAAAAAAGACAAGTTTTCCAACACGGCTTCTAAGTTTTCCCTTCTCATCAAAAGGGGTTTGGTCGGCCACCTTCATGATTTTAGCGGTAATTTCATCCTCAAGATAAGGTTCTTTATTTTATTTCACTGTAAATTTTAGTAGGACATGTTTGGAGGCGGGCGTTAAAATTTCCCTTAAAATTAGCCGTAGTTTTACAGAAGCGACAGCCGGTCTGCATTTTACCCATCTCCTCTTTTCAAATCTCAAAATATTTTACCATATTTTTAAATTGAAAAAGGATTTTTAACCGCTCTTGTTTAATACTACATTTATTAAAAAGAAAAAGGAGGTAAAGTATGGCCAAAAAGTACTTATTACTTTTGCTATTCCTCATGAGTATAGTTTTAGGAGGCTGCGCTTTTTCCGGCACCAAAAACACACCCCCTTCCTTTGACGGCATCGCCGAAGCCGACCAGTATGAAGTAAAAGCCGAAATAGCCGGAAAAGTTAATAACGTTTTCGTTAAGGAAGGAGATGAAATCAAAAAGGGCCAACTTTTAGTTGCTCTTGATGATTCTTTACTTAAAAACCAGTTAGAAGCTGCCAGGGCTAATTTGGAATTAGCCCGGTTAAAATACGAACAAGTGGCAGGCAAAAACCAGAACCTCGAAGAACAGGCAAAAGCAGGGATAAAACTTGCCCAAACCCAGGTGGATTTAGCGAAAATCCAATTAGAAAAGGCTAAAATTTACTCTCCGGTAAGTGGTACAGTTTTGACAACTCCCGTAAAACCCGGTGAGTTTGTTAATCCCGGAACCACCGTTGCAACCATAATCGACTTAGACAAAATCTATGTTACATATTATATTCCCGAAAAGTATTTAAACAGAATTAAACTCGGGGATACGGTATGTGTTAAAAATGAAAATCTCAAGATGGCTCCTACCGGAAAAGTGGTTTATATTTCCCCGAAAGGTGAATTTACCCCGAAACCCGCCGAAACCCGGGAAGACCAGAGTGAAATTTCCTATTTAGTAAAAATTGAGCTAACAAAAGATTTTCAGGATGTGCGGCCGGGGATGCTTTTAACCCTGACTTTGCCTTGAGGAGGAGTAAAACTTGACGGTAGCAATTTTAACCGAAAAGTTAACCAAAACCTTTGGACCGAAAGTTGCAGTAGATAATGTTTCTTTTACAGTACCAGCGGGGAAAATTTTTGGTCTATTAGGACCCAATGGTTCTGGGAAATCCACCACCATCCGGATGCTGTGCGGTGCTCTGCTGCCTACTTCCGGGCGGGCTGAAATTTTTGGCCTGGATGTGGTAAAAAAGACCCGGGAAGTACGCAACCTTATCGGCTACATGTCCCAGCGTTTTTCTCTCTATGAAGATTTAACCGTCGAAGAGAATCTTGATTTTTTTGGCCGAATCTACAATTTACCGGCAAAGCTTTTAAAATCCCGGAAAGAAGAAATCCTTATTATGGCCGGTCTTACGGATAACCGCAAAACCCTGACCGCTCACCTCTCCGGGGGCTGGAAGCAGCGTTTAGCCTTGGGAGCTGCCATGATTCACCGGCCCAAACTTTTAATTTTAGATGAACCCACCGCCGGAGTAGACCCGGTATCCCGCCGGATTTTCTGGGAAATTATTAAAAAGTTATGTGCAACAGGCATTTCGGTACTGGTTACTACCCACTACATGGATGAAGCGGAAATTTGCGATATCGTTGGTTTTATTTTTAACGGGAAATTAGTTTCTTTCGGCACGCCCGCAGAATTAATGGCTCAGGAAGGAAAAGGTAGTTTAGAAGATGTATTTATCGAATATGTGGAAAGGGCCACCGGGAAAAAAGTGTACGATTTTAAAGACTTGGAAAAGTTTATTGGAGGGGAGACTGCATGAATCCCAAACGGTTTTGGGCTATAGTTAAAAAAGAGTTTCTCCAGTTAAAACGGGATAAACCCAGTATGGCCATTGCTCTTATAATGCCGGTGATGATGCTTTTACTGTTTGGTTATGCGGTCTCCACCGACGTCGACCACATCGCCACTGCTTATTTAGACCTCTCACGCACGCCGGAAAGCCGGGAACTTCTGGCAAAGTTTACGGCGTCCAATTATTTTAATCTTGATTATCCTGTAAATACGACCGCTGAATTAAATTCTCTTTTTAAAAAGGGCAAAATTAAAGCAGGTCTAATCATCCCGCCCGATTATGCCGAAAAACTCTCGCGGGGCCAAATACCGGAGGTAAAATATATCGTGGATGGCTCGGACCCTTCAATAGCCCGCCCCGCTTTATCATCAGGGGTTTTGGTGGGACAAAATTACACCAGAGAAATTTTGGCCAAAAAATATCCGCAAATAGCCAGTACTTCTATCTCCCTCATCCGTGCGGAAGTTCGCTACAACCCGAAAATTAGAAGCCAAATTTTCACTATTCCGGGTTTAATTGGTCTTGTTATGCAAAACCTTACGGTCCTTTTAACTGCTTTTGCTTTAGTACGGGAAAAAGAACGGGGAACTATCGAGCAGCTTATTGTGACTCCGGTTACTTCATTTGAGTTAATTTTAGGAAAGCTTGTCCCTTATGTATTAATTGGTTTTTTGTCATTTACGATAGCCTTCTATTTCGGAATCAACTGGTTTTCCGTCCCTATGCAGGGTGATACCTTAACCCTTTTTGCCTTAGCCCTCTGCTTTGTAGCTGTAGCACTGGCTATCGGCATTTTAATCTCGACAGTAGCCAGGACCCAGCTGCAGGCCATGCAGATGACCATAGTTTTTCTTCTGCCCAGCATCTTGCTTTCCGGCTTTATGTTTCCCCGGGAAGCTATGCCGAAAATTATCCAGTATCTCGGCTATGCCATCCCCCTTACCTATTTCCTGGAAATCTTACGGGGCATTATTATCCGGGGGGCCGGCCTTTCAGATCTGCAAAACCAGGCTATAGCCTTAAC
Source organism: Carboxydothermus ferrireducens DSM 11255 (assembly GCF_000427565.1). Lineage (NCBI taxonomy): Bacteria > Bacillati > Bacillota > Clostridia > Thermoanaerobacterales > Thermoanaerobacteraceae > Carboxydothermus > Carboxydothermus ferrireducens. The sequence goes on along the minus strand of NZ_KE386562.1, from coordinate 57,443 downwards.
GGTATTAGGGGTATTTTTGCTGGTGGTAGCGTCTCTCAGGTTCAAGAAACGATTAGAATAGTACCGTTGGGGACGGTTCTGTCAGTGACCATTTTAAAAAACTACCCCGGCAGAGCTGCCGGGGTAGTGGAGGTATAAAGTTGGAGGTTGAAAGTTACGCTTGTTTTTCCTCTTTCGCTTCTTCTAAAGCAATTTCGTCCTGAATTTCTTTGGCACCTTTACGAAACTCTTTTACCGTCTGGCCAAAAGCTTTGCCGAGTTCAGGGAGCTTAGAGGGACCAAAAATAATCAAAGCTATTACTAAAACTAGCAAAAGTTCTTGCCAGCCAAAGCCACCAAACATATTTTTTAGCCTCCTTCAAATAAATTCTCCGTTTTAAAACCTTCGGTAATGTAACAGTTAAGGCATAATTCTTCATTATTTACCGGAGTAAAGATTTTTCCACATTTCGCACAGGTTTTGGTTAAAACTTTGGCTAAAACCTGCTCTGTCTTTAAATATACATCATTTACGGTAATTTTACCATCATATTTTAAAATTTTTTGCGGACAACTTTCCACACAAAGACTACAGTTTATACAAAGATGAGCCTTAAAGGTTAACTCTCCCTCTTTTAAACCAAGGGCTCCGGTAGGGCAAAGCCGCTCGCAAACCCCGCAGCCATTACATTCTCCAATGACTTTAAGACTTTTTCCGATTTCCAACTCCCCGTTAATCTTTCCCTGGAGGAGTTCTTCCGCCTTTAAAAAATAGCGGTGTTTTAACGGCACGCGCTTGGCAAAGATATCATTGGGATCTTCATCTTCTTTTAAGAGAAAAATTGCGGCAGTTGCTTTTATTTTTCCGGTCAAAAAGCTAAAAAATTCCCGCCGGGAGAAATCCCTGGGGGGACGGCCCTTTTGGTGTAAAGTAATTCCCGAAAGACCGCCAAGCTTGGTCTTGGCTTCCTTGAGGTGAGTTAAAAAAAGCTCCTTCCCCTTTTGATACTGACAGGTGCTGCAGTTTTCCAGGTAAAAATTAAGCTTCTTTCCTGCCGCTGCTAAAATTGCTATTTCCCCGGCATCCAAAAATCCGTAACAGGGAAGGTTTACTTTCCCGGTATTGACTGAATTCAAGGTACAACCAACATGTCCCTCGTCCCGCACCTCTGCAATTTCTTTTAACGGAGTAACTCCACCAAAACTTATGGCTCCCGTTGGACATACTGCTTTACAAAAGCCGCAGTTTGTACATTCCTCTTTTTTTATGGCAATTTTTTCACCGTTTTTAAATATCGCATTTGCAGGACAAACCGTTACACATTTGCCGCATTTAAAAGGCAAATACCGGTGTTCCAAACAAAAGGAAGGCGAGAGTTCTGCCTTCCCGGTAAAAGCCTCAAAAAGGTCGCTCATGCTTTCCCGCCTCTTAACTGTTCCTTTTAGCATCATTTTACGGTATTTCTAAAAGATTGTACAGTAGTTAATTATGACATTAGCATGGAAAACCGTTTATATCTGACATCACCGGTAAGCCCCTTTTCTAAGTAAAGAAGGAGGAAGGAAAGTCCCTTCCCCCTAACCTTTACGGTTTCTTTTTCTTAAAATCCTTGTGGCAGGATACGCAGGGAATTTGATGCACATTGACGGTCTTAGAGTTTAATTTATAATGCTTGGTATCCCAGGTAACCGGCTTAGCCATATTAATATGGCAGCTTACACAAAAATCAACGGAATGACATTTACTACAGGATGCATTGCCATTTTTTAAGACCTCCAGCTGGTGATTGTACAAGTAATACCCCTTATGTGGTGACTTTTTCGTAGTAGTTGCCTTTGTCCCCGATGGTGCTGGCGCTGGCTTAGGTGCCGGTTTTGTCCCGGAAGCAGTCCGCCCATCGGTATGACAGGGTGTACATTTATTGGGATCAGAGCTGTATTCCGGACGGGCAAAAGCCTGGTGAGCATTATAAGCTGCCAGTATTAAAGCTGCAAAAACCGCTAAAATCCCCAGGGCGATTTTCTTCTTCACTTTTCTCCCTCCTTATTCCCGAGTGAGTTTTACCCGGGTATCATAAAAGACTACACTGCCACCGGGCAGGTCACTCAAGGGACCATTAACGTAAGGATCCAACCGCATGGCCGCATTGGCATGGATACCAACTTTTCGCCGAGGATCTCCTTTTACTACTTTACCATCAATCACGATGTCCGATGCCCCATAGGCCCAGTGACCAAATCCGAGGCTAAAGGCAACAACCCCTTCCCGGATACCTTCGATAACTTTTACTTTACCAACCATTGGTACTTTTTGACCGTTACCTAAGTCCCATATTCCTTCTGGGTTGGATGCGGAACGTACCCTGACTTTGTCACCATCTTTAAGTCCTAAACGCAGTGCATCCCGGCGGTTAATTAAAACATAGTTTTCATTTTGTACTTCCAAGCTCCAGTAGTTCGAAATTGTTCGGCTTTTGGTGTGGAGAATATCTTTATAGGTAATCAAGTTAAAGGTATACCCCTGATACTTATCTTTAAGTTCATTGCCCCGGCTGTCCCGGTAAGGTGATATATACTGGGGTAATCCCAAAAACTTTTTGCCGGTTTGAGAATTAATAGTTTTAGCGGTTTTTTCCTGGTATATGTTGATTTGCTTGCCGTATTTGTTTTTAACCTTTTCTCCATCAAAAGCTTTATCATAATCGTCAAACCGCCCACCGCGGTTTAAGAGGTAAACAACCCTACGCCAGTGGGTATCCCCCACGATACTCTTCCAGCGGTCATAATCATAAACCGAGGCCGGTAAATGTTTTCTGGCCTGCTTAAAGATTTCAATTTCTCGATCGTCAGCTTCCGGCACCGCTTCCGACAAATCGGCTTTGCCCCCCAAGGCTATGTTGGCTACCTGGCGTAAATACAGGTGATCAGGATGGGTAAAAGGTATACCCGCTCCGAAACCATCGGGACCAAATCCCGGTAAGTTCATGCGCTCCGCAATTCCCAGAAGAAACGCTTCTAAGCCCAAGGGGTATTTATTCCCATAAACCGTTACCTCTGGCGTCAAAGGTTTGACCGCAGGCTGCCGCACCGGCTGTACCTTCCAGATAATTGAGGGGTGACTGCCATGGAATTCCCAGCGTTCAAGGTAAGTAAGGTCGGGAATAATATAGTCGGCGTACATCGAAGTTTCGCCCACGATAATGTCTATGGCTACAAACAGCGGTAGTTTTTCGGTATCCCTTAAAATTTCAATGTTTTTGTGGCCACCAGGAACCGAATAAACGGTTGTTCCCATGTACGTAAACAATACTTTATAAGGATGAGGATACTGGTCACCTATGGATGGCACAATTTCCTGGTAGACATCGGATGCCAAGGTAAACCAGGGCCGTTTAGCTGGATAACCATCTCGAGCAAAAAGCAAAGTTTTTTCATAGGCTGTATTGCTCCGGACGATATCAATACCAAAGGTTGTAATTTTTCCGGGATGGGCTGAAGTATTAAAAGCTACATTACTATTAGGACTATAGGTCGATGCTTTAACCATACCGCCCTTCCAGTCAAAATTCCCTAAAAGAAGGTTCAAGTTAAACCAGGTACCAACGTTGTAAAAACCATTGGTGTGCTGAGAAACTCCCCGGTGAACATCAGCTGCCGCCTTTTTCCCGTGTTTTACAAATTCTTCAGCTACTTCTTCGACATCAACAGGGTCTAAGCCGGCAATAGCACACCATTCTTCAAAGCTCTTTTTATTGGCTTCTTCATATAAAAGCTGCAAGGAAGATTTAACGGTAATGGTTTGGCCATTAGTTAAGGTTACTTCCTGGTTTACAAAAAGTTCGCCGGTAACAGGTGTATCAGTGCTGTTTGGATCTACTGCCGTCAATGTGCCATTACTTAATACTACCATTGGGTCTAATTCGTAAGTAGTCCCATCCGCCGCTTTTTTGGTTATTTTAGCAAGCCCAACCTCGGAACCCCGCAAAAATACCGTTGGTTGCCCATTTTCAATTTTGACCAGCCAGGTAGCGTTACTCCAAGTAGGTTCTCCAATGGCTGTCGCTGCAGCTTTATTGGCAGCTGCTAAAAATTTAGCGTCATAACCGTTCAATTCAAATACTTTCTGGATTAAAGCTAAAGCCAGTGCCGCTTCCTCCCCCGGTTTGATAGGAAGCCATTTCCAGGCGTGGGCTGCTGCTTTACTGTAACGGGGGTCAACAACTACATACTTTAACCGGCCGCTTGCCACTCCATCGACAATTTTAGCTGCCCGATGGGAAGGTCCGTAGTTAGCTTCAAAGGGCGATGCTCCTACAAAGATTACAAACTCAGAATTTGCCACATCCGCCTGCCAGTAGAACTTTTCCCCACCGGTCCAGTCCACCTTTTTCTTGGAAGCATCATAATCATATTGCTCGCTCATGGCTTTTCCGGTGAAGTAAAGAGAGCCCTGACAGACAGTGGTATGACCAAGAGCGTTTACTGTTCCCAGAGCTGCAGCAAATCGCTTAATAAGGTCTGCACGACCATCTTTTAACCGTCCCCAGCTAAAAACAAACTGGTTGTTTTTCGGGCCTAAATCCGGCATATCGGGGTTTATAAGCTTATCCAAGTGGTCAGCGTATTTTGCCTTAAATTCTTCCACCGTCATCGTTTTATCCTGAATCTTTTTGACATCTTCGGCCATAGCTTTGGATAAAGCCGGATCGGTTAAGGCATAAATATCTTTTAACCCCGGCACAACTCTGTTTTCTTCCCCGGGTACGTGAGCAAAGATTTTACCACCGTTGATAATTTCCTCTAAAGCCTGTTCAAAAGAGATGGTAATCCACTTATTTTCTCCCCGTTTACCGGCTCTTTTCAGTACATTCTTAATTCGGTAGGGATCATAAACCGTTTGAATACCTGCCTGTCCTTTCGGGCAAATCGCGCCATCAAGCTTGGCAACATCAGCCACCGGAGTATTATAGGGAATATGCTTGGTCATGGTCCAGGGAGAGTACGGGTTACCATCGATTTTTGCCGCCAGACCATTTTGAATTTTTACCTTAATTGGGCAGCCGGTGTTACACTGTAAACACACCGAATAAATAATATTTTCTGGATTATCTAAAGGATATTTATCGCTGGTAGCTGCCTCAGCTTCACTAAAAAATCCAACTTTTTTGGAAAGTTCTGAACCTCCAAGTAAAGCAGCACTGCCCCCAACCACCGCCGATGCCTTAAGAAACTTTCTACGAGTTATTTTTTTCACGCTGCACCCCTCCTTTACTTCAAGTAGTAAACCCTTGGTTTAGTTCCTTTTTCCGGACGCAATACTTCATATTTTCTCGTTTTTAAAAGCTTGGATACCGTGCTATTAGGGTCTGATAAATCACCGAAATAAGTAGCCCGGCCAATACAGGTTATGACACATGCTGGAAGATCCCCTTCGTTTATCCGGTGCAGACAGAAATGACATTTTCTTGCCCTTCCTACCGGTGCTTTTACGCCAGTTCCGGTACGTTGCCATGTTTTCTGGTAATCATAAGTGACTCTCTTCTCATATGCCATAACTTCCGGTGTCCCAGAAGTATGAAATTTGCCTCGGTCAAGGGTTCTGGCTCCATACGGGCAGGCAACCACACACCGTCCGCAGCCTATACATTTGTTATAATCAATTTCTACGATTTTATCGGGCCGCTTAAAGGTTGCCTTTACAGGACAAACAGTTACGCAGTAGGGATTATCGCACTGCATGCAGGGCTTTGGGGTAAAAACTCTCACAACATCAGGGTAGCGTCCGGTTTCTTCATCTGCTACCCGCCGGTATACGACACCGGGAGGCAAAACATTTTCAGCCATACACGAAACGGTACAGGCATGGCAGCCAATACATTTTTTGCGGTCAATAACCATTGCCCAGCTCCGCTGTGTGGCAGGCTTGGCCAGAGCTTTTTCCAGCTCTTCCCGCATGACCGCTAAAAAATCGGTGGTAAGTTCAGGCACCACTTTCACCCTCCTTATTTTGTGATTAATTTCATTATCCCTTGTTTACGAAAACCTCACTATCCACAATACCCATAAAAAAAATCAGGGTTTTCCCTGATTTTTTAAGAGTATTTTAAATTAAGTTATTTTCCAAACAATAACGGACTACGTCAGCCCGGGTTTTTAAATTTAATTTTTCTTTTATCCGGGTTTTATGAGTTTCTACAGTTTTTACACTGATAAATAACTTTTTGGCTATCTCTTCGTTGGCCAGGCCCTTTCCCCAGTAAACCAAAACCTCCATCTCCCGCGGCGACAGGCCGCATTTTGCTGCCAAAGCGTTGCGGGAAATCATTTTGCCCGCCAGGCTCGGATGAATATAGTACTCCCCCCGGGCTACTTCACGAACTGCCCGGATTAACTCTTCTTCTGCAGCTCGTTTTATTAAATACCCCTTTGCCCCAAGCTTCAGGGCTTCCTCTAAGAATTCAAGCTCTTCGTACATGGTAAGAATAATAACCTTAGGCATGGGTTTAAGACATTTAAGTCGCTCAAGAACTTTTAAGCCAGGAATATCAGGAAGAGCCAAGTCTAAAACCACTACATCAGGGCTTACAGCAGTAATGGCCTGACAGCAATCTTCACCGCAGGCTACTTCCCCCACTACTTCCATATCCGGCTGGCTGTTAATTAAGAGCGCAAGCCCCCTTCTTACTAAATGATGATCCTCGGCCAAAAGCACCTTTATCTTCACAATATCACTTCCTTTAAGGGAAGCTGAATTTTTACCATTGTTCCCTTGCCGGGCTTGGATAAAATTTGCAAATTACCCCCCAGCAGGGAAATCCTTTCAATCATCCCGATTAATCCTAAACTTTTTTCAGAAACAGGATTCAAAGAAAACCCACGGCCATTATCGGCAATCTTTAAAATCAAATTTTCATTCTTGATCCTAAAGACCAACCTTACCCTGCTTGCCATGGCATGCCGGGCAATATTCGTTAAAGCTTCCTGCACCACCCGGTATAAAGAGCTTTCCGCTTCATTTCTAAGCTTAAAATTCGAAGGTAAGTTAAGATGTAGGTTTATCGTAAGGCCGTACCTGTTCTCCCAGTGGCGCACTAAATTTTTTATAGCCGGCAGCAACCCTAAATTATCCAAAACCGACGGTCTCAAGGATAAAGCCAGATCTTTTAATTCATCTATGGTTTGGGCTGTCAAATTGCGAATATCGGTTAAAAGGTGCCTTTGCTCCTCAGGCAGGTGCCCTTCCAGGTATTTCAAGCTTATTAAGATTGAGGTTAATGCCTGTCCGATCTCATCGTGTAATTCCCGGGAAATCCTCTTTCGTTCCTCTTCCTGGGCAAAGATAACTTTTTTTAAAAGCATCTGGCGTTGTTTCTCCTTTTGCATTAACTCATCGTTGGCCTGCTTTAATCTTGCCAGCATCTGATTAAAAGCATAAGCCAGCTCGCCCACCTCGTCCTTTAATCCAAACAGTCTAACCTCCTGGTTAAAATTACCCTGTTCCACCGCTTTAATGCTATGTCTGAGCCTGTTTAGCGGGCTGGTAATTAAATACGCCAAAATGTAAGATATGAAAAGGCCCAGAAAGGAAACGGCCAGGGTAAGCCAGATAATCGTACGATTGATACCAGAAATAAAAACATTTATGGTTTGCTCGGTCAAACCAACTCGAACATAGCCCGCCCGCAAATTTAAAATGGGTACCGCTATATCCTCAATTAATCCCTCTGAAGAATTAAAGGTGCGAATGCTGTATCTTTGGCCCGGTTTTATGCGGTTTAAATCCAGAAGGCCTTCCGGAATTCCTTCGGAAAAAGTAGAAATAATTACATTTCCTTCGGTATCTAAAATCATAATGTAGGCGATAGCTTGATTTTGCAAACGGGTACTGCTTAAAAGCTCGTATAATCCGTAGTAGTTTTCGGTAAAAATGTAGTCCGGAGCAAGCTTGGCCAAGCTTTCGGCATACGATAAACCTTGAATTTTTAGTTGCTCCCGCAACTCTTTCTTCACAGCAGTATTAACCTGCAGGCTTACTACTCCAACCAAAAGGATTAGCATAAAAAAGGCTATACCCCAAATTTTAAACACCATCGGTACAAGGTTATAAAAAAAGTAAAAAAAACGCCTGAACTTATTTCCGACCATTATTGGTAATCACCTTTTGCGTCATAAGCTCAATGCTCCGGTATTTTTCCCTTTCGCCCGGCACAAAGCGGTCAACCCCGATTTTGCGTAAAATTATTTGCCCTTCCGGTTTTTTATCCAAACTTAGAAAATAATTTTTTATTTTTTCTTTTAAATCCTGCGGTAAACCCGGCCGCACCACCACCGGCGGTGCATAATAATCCGGAGACCTGGCAATTATTTTTAAGTTTCGGGTAAGTCCGGGATTTTCTTTCTCCATCATTAAAAAAACATGACTATCCACTGCAGCACCATCGGCTATACCCTTGGCAACAGCTTTAATGGCATTATCGTGACTGTAAGTAAAGAAAAATTTCTTGAAAAACTCCCGATCAGTTGTACCGTTCTGCAAAAGCAAATACTGGGGATAAAAGTAGCCAGTAGTGGACATGGGATCGGTAAAAGCAAAAATCTTTCCTTTTAAATCAGAAAATTTCTCAATTCCGCTATTATTGCGAACAATGACAAAAGACTGATAGTATGGCTTTCCGTTAACTTGAGGTACTACCAGTAATTCTAAACCGAATTGCTTTGCTCCCACCAAATAGGAATAAGTGCAGATGAATGCTAAATCCACCTGACCGGTTCGCAGTAAGTCGTTAACTTCAAAGTAAGAATTTTTCTGGATAACTTTAATTTTCCTGCCCAGTTCCCGGCCGAGGTTTTTTAAGAGTTCATCATAATAAACTATCGACTCCGACGGGGATGTCATTGAAGAAATCGCCACTTTTAAAACCAATTCATCGTTTTTCGCTGACGAACTGGCCGAGTATCTACCCGGCTTATTTAAATCCACAAAAGGCAAATCTTTTTGCCCGCATCCCGAAAGGAATGCTGAAAAAATAAACAAGGCAAAAAGGAGAACTTTTGCCGTTTTAGGCATTATCTCCCACCTTGAAGTATTTTAATAAGTAAGTAAACAGCTCCTCAATTTCGCTAAAATCAAAAACAGGGCAACTTGTGTTTAGTGAAAGGTCAGATACCACCGCCACCAGAAGTTCCGGTGGAGAAAAAGGCTCCTGGTAAATTTCACTTCTAATTACCTCTATCCGGGGAAAAGGCCGGTTTTTAAAGCCTTCCACCAGGATAAGGTCCATATCCCGGTAAAATTCAAAAACTTCTTCGAGTAGCACTTCCCTTTCCACCATAAACGCTGCCTTGCCAGGGCCAAGAATTCCAACCTTCACTCCGCCCGCCTGCCGGTAACGATAAGTATCTTTTCCCGGTTGGTCCACTTCAAAGCCGTGAACATCGTGTTTTACAACCCCTACTTTAAACCCATGCCCGGTAAAGAGCTGCACTAATTTTTCTGCTACGGTAGTCTTGCCGGAATTAGAATAGCCCACTATCTGGAGTATCAAAGGCACTTAAGCTTCCTCCTTCAATTAAAACAATATTAACGGGATCATTGGTTTTTAAGGGCGGACAATTTTTGGGGATTTCCACCAGAGCGTTGGAGTTTAAAACCCCTTTTAACGAGCCCGGGGAAAGCCAGGGTAAGATTTTTACCCTAAACTCCCCTTCTTTTAAATAACAATAGCCCCGGGCAAAACGCCGTTGCCCCCGGGTTTTATCAAAGGGGTGGTCCAAAAATGCCTTAACCCGGGCATGGTAAATATTTTGCCGACCGGTTAATTTTCTGATCACGGGGTAAGCAATTAGCTCGAAAGAAGTCATAGCTGCCTGGGGATTTCCCGATAAACCAATAACTATTTTCCCATTAGCTACTGCCCCAATCACTGGTGTACCGGGTTTAAAATCGGTTTTCCAGAATAAAATTTCGGCACCGATACTTTCTAAAGCCTTAATTATTAAGTCATATTCCCCCACCGATGCTCCCCCGGTGGTCAGCACTAAATCGGCCACTTCCAGTCCTCGTTTTATTTCTTGGGCAATTAAATTTAAATCATCGTTCACAATTCGGCCTAAAACAGGCTCTCCTCCGGACCTTGCCACCAATGCCCCGATGCTGTATAAATTGGTATTGCGAATTTTCCCCGGACCGGGAATTTGTTCAATATCCACCAGTTCACTGCCCGTACAAATAATATAAACTTTAGGTATTTTGTAAACCAACACTTTCTTTTTTCCGGCTAACGCTAATAGAGAAATGGCATTGGCATTAATTACCCGGTCTTTTTCAATGATAACGTCGCCGGGTAAAAAGTCTTCCCCTTTTTTAACGATATTCGTCTCTGGCTTTACCGGAAAATCGATAATTACATAGCCGTCTTCTTCAACCACATCTTCAAATTTGACTACCGCATCGGCTCCTTCGGGAATCATGGCCCCGGTCATAAGTTTTACCGCTTCACCGGAGTTTACCGGCCTTGTAGCCGGCACTCCCGCGGGAAGATAGTCAACAATTTTAAGCCGAACCTTTTGCCCTTTTTCCCGCGGGGAATCACTGCTTCTAAAAGCAAATCCATCCAAGGGCGAACGGGAAAAAGGTGGCACCATAATGTCGGCTAAAACGTCTTCTGCCAGCACCCGGTTCTGACTTTTTAAAATTTCGACAATCTCCGTTCCGGGTTTAGGAACGTAGGCCAAAAGCATATTTAAAGCTTTTTCTAAAGCTACATTGGTCTCCATGGAACTACTCCTTTAAACTGAATATTTTTAACAGTTTTTCATAATCCGCCGGGGTATTAACGTTTAAAAGAAATTCTTCCCGCTGCAAATTCTCGGGAAGTTGTTCAAAATGAATTATCTTTACCTTCACCTGGGGGTAAAAATCTATTATTTTATTTTTCCGAAGTATTAAATGTTTTTCCACCACCGGATAAATACTTTTTCGGTAAATGCCTATTAACGGTTCAATTTTCCCCTTATAAGCTAAAACCGTTACATCATAATCTTCGGTATTTTCAGCCAAAAACCGGGGGATTTCAGCGGGTAACAGCGGTAAATCACAGGCGGTAATATATACTTTTTCATTAACCGCAACCCTTAAAGCCGTTTCAATTCCCGCCAGCGGTCCCTGGCCGGGAAAACGGTCGCGGTAAACCGGAAGGTTTAAAAAAGCATATTCATCGGTGTTCGCAACAAGCAAAAGCTCGGAAGCGATAGGTCTTAAATTGGTTACCAGATGCTCAATTATTTTCATTGTACCCAAAGGTAAGAGGGCTTTGTTTTGCCCCATGCGCGAACTTTTACCCCCGGCCAAAATGGCAACAGTTAAAATTTGCATTTAACCCTCCTTGAAATTATTATCTTTAACCGCATTTACCTCTTTTGTTATGCTTTCTTCAATTTCGGTAGTAGCCTTTTTAAACTCCCGAATACCGCGTCCCAAAGCCCGTCCAAGCTCCGGAAGTTTGGAAGGTCCAAAAATAATAAGGGCAATAATTAAAACAACCACCAATTCCTGAAACCCAAAATTACCGAACATAATATACTCTCCTTCCTAATGTTTAAATTTTCAACTTTTATTATACCTCATCGCCAAAGGGAATTTTAAGCCCCAGAAATTTAGCAAAATTTCCAGGCCTTATACCAGAAAAACCTGATATCCCCATCATTTGAAAGTTATTTTCTACTGCAATTTTTATTACTTCTCCGGGAGGAATACCTGCTTTAAGATAAAGCTCCATCTCTTCCCAGAGAGCTTCACCAAAGGCTAAAAACGACGTACCGCTATCGGTACCAAGTCCGAGCTTTACCCCCAGTTCAAAGGCTCTCTTTACTTTAAAAAGCTGCTCTTTATATACATAATAAGCATTTTCTCGTTCAGTCGGACTCAATTCTTCCCGGTACATCTGGTTTCGAATTGCTGCCACCGTTGGAACCCACCAGGTACCGGCATCCCGCATTTTTATAAGAAGCTCATCAGTTATGTAATAGCCATGCTCCAGGGTATCGACCCCGGCTTCAATACTTATTTCTATTCCTTCGGGGCCATTGGCATGGGCAGCTACCATAAGCCCCAGCTTATGGGCTGTATCGACAATTTCTTTTAATTCTTCAAGACTAAATCCCGTAGCCCCTACCTTACCCTTTTCCTTTAAACTCACCAATCCGGTAACAAATACTTTTACAAACTTCGCCCCTTCTTCGTAAAGACGCGAAATTTCGTGAAGAGCCTCCCTGGTATCCTTTACGGCAATTCCGGCAATTCGGCCGTAATAACCTTCTTTGTAAAGACCATTTCCGCAAAATACACCTTTTACGTACGAGCAGTGTTCTCTGGCGGTTTTCCAGAATTCACTCCTATCCCCGCACTCCCTAAAACCCATAATGCCGTGACCGGTTAGCTTTGCCATAATTTCCGGGAGTGTAAGCTCACTGTTATCCATCAAGTTCAAGTGGAGGTGAGCATCGGCTAACACCGGATATAAATAATACGGTACTTTTAAATCCGCCTCCCCCGTTTTTTCAATTGAAGAGATAATTCCGTTATTAACGGTAATTACCCCCTGCTTAATCTGTCCATCAGCAAAATAACCCCAGGGCAAAACTTTAAGCTTTTTACCGCTAAAATCAAAAACTTTTAAATACAACCCCCATCTCCCCTTTTTAAGAAAATAAATTTTTTATATAATTGATAATGACTTACTCAAAAAATGGAGGCGTTTATCACGTGTCTCCGGATAGCTTAAAAGCTTTCCCCGGTAGGTTGAAAGTCATATCAAAGAGTTCCTAAAGTTTTTACAGCAGGTGGAGGTATCCCGATGGAAGATAAACCGATGACGTTGTTTGAACACTTAGAAGCTTTACGGAAAGTAATTATTATTAGCGTCATTGCCATAGTTATTGGCTCAATAATTGCTTATAATTATGTCGATTATTTTCTAAATATCTTACTCCAGCCGGTTACTGCTCTTAAAATGAAGTTAGTTTTTATCAATGTCACCGAAGCATTTATGACAAAACTGAAAATTGCCATAATACTGGGAATTATACTTGCCTCCCCGATAATTTTATGGCAAATCTGGAGTTTCGTCGCTCCCGGGTTGAAACCGGTGGAAAGAAAGTTTATCCTAAGGATGATTCCAATAATAATTATTTTATTCGTCGCCGGTATCGTTTTTGCCTTCTTTACCGTCTTTCAAATTGCCACCCGATTTCTTTTACAATTTGGCGGCGATATTATGAGTCCGATGATAACCATCGGCAAGTATATCTCTTTTGCTTTAAATTTTTTGATACCTTTTGGTCTGGTTTTTGAGCTGCCGGTAGTTGTTTATATCCTGGCCAAGCTAAATATTATCTCCCATGAATTCTTGGTAAAAAACCGGAAATACGCCTTATTGGTGGTATTTATCCTGGCCGCCGCCCTGACTCCCGGTCCCGATGTCATTAGCCAGCTCTTAATGGCTGCTCCTCTTTTAATCCTCTATGAAGTAAGCATATTTATCGCTAAATTTATAAAACCAAAAGAATTTTCCGGAGAACGCAAGTAAGAGGGCGAATTTTCGCCCCCTTTTTTATTGAGTTTTTAACTGCCAGGTTTCGCCGTTTAAATTAATATATACCTCCATCGGAGCGGCTTTAATTAAGGTGTTACTTACCCGGCAGTATTTGGTCTGGGATAAAAATACCGCCCTCTCAATTTTATCTTTTGGTAAGTTTTCTCCTTTAAAGCAGTAGGTCATTTTTACATGTTTTAAAATCTTGGGATGATCTTCTGCCCAGGTTGGTTCAATTTCCAGCCAAAACTCATAACCCGCAATTTGCATTTTGTTTAAAATTGCCACTACATCCATGCCGGTACAACCGCCCAGGGACATCATCATGACTTCTGCCGGACGGGCTGCGGTATCTTCGCCCCCCGCTGCATCGGTATCCATGAATACCTCATGGTTGGATGGGCCAATTCCCCGAAATTTCATTTTTCCTTCCCAGGTAACCTTAATCATCGTTCCACCCCCTGTTTTTTCTTTTATTTTATGTTTTTTTAACGGATTTGTCGAGTAAGGAATATTTTTGCCCCTGAACAACTATAAATTTCCTAAGAAAAGGTGGGATTAAGGTGGCAAAGGTTAAAAGAATCTTTGTTATTCTGTTCGTTTTTATCTTCCTTTGCTTTTTTCTTAAAATCCTTTCCTCTTACCAAAAATATAATCAATACATTGAACTTAAACAAATCACCGACATTTCCTGGGAAAAGCTTGACAAGACAACTCTGCAAAATCTCGCCAATGGCGTATTTCCCGTAGCAGGTAACCAGTATTTTATTTCCGCCAACTGGCATGCTCCCCGGGAAGGCGGAAGGATTCATCTCGGCATAGATATTTTTGCTCCCGAAGGAACGGAAGTTCGGGCGGTAATGTCCGGAAAAGTAGTAAAGAGCGGCTGGCTTTCTCTGGGAGGAAACCGGGTATTAATTAAAGACCAAAACGGCCTCTACCATTACTATGCCCATTTAAAAGGAATCCGCCCGGAAATTAAACCCGGGCGGAGGGTTAAAAAAGGTGAGGTTATCGGTTATGTTGGACATACCGGCAATGCCGATTTTACACCGGACCATCTCCATTACGGCCTTTATGCTCCGGGAATGCGAGCGGTAAATCCCTATAATCTGTTGAAATACTGGGAAAAAAATACCGTTACTTTAACCACAAAACCCTGAGGCCATTTAAACTAACCAGCAAAGCAACCCCTATATCGGCTCCGATTGCCAGCCAGAGGTTTAACCAGCCAGGAAGAATCGCCATCAGGGCCAACAATTTTAGCCCGATAGCTAAAATTATATTTTGTTTAACAATAGCCCGGCTTTGGCGCGCAAGTTTTATTAAAAAGGGAATATTGTTTAATTTTCCCGACAAAAGAACTATTTTCGCTGTAGTGGTGGCAAGTCCGCTCCCCTCTCCCATTGCAATACCCGCATCGGCCGCAGCCAAGGCCGGAGCATCGTTAATCCCATCTCCCACCATTATAACTTTTCGTCCGCTCTCCTGCAGCTCTTTTATGACGGTAAGCTTTTCCTGGGGTAAAACTTCACCGTACCATTTTTCTATTTCTAACTCCTCGGAAACCCTCAGGGCTACCTTTTTACTATCACCAGAAAGCAGCACCGGGGTAAGCCCAAGGGCTTTTATATTTTGAATCGCATCGCCGGCATCATCCCGGATAACATCCGCCACAGCTAAAAGGGCAACGGGAATATTTTCTTTTGCCACCAAAATGGCTGTTTGCCCCTTTTCTTCAATTTCCTGAAGAGTTTCTACAAAGCTTTCGGGAATTTCTTTAATTCCTTTTGGTGAACCGATAAAGTAAGTGGAACCCTCAACCTGGCCGAGCACTCCCAGTCCCGGAATTTGCCGAAAGTTTAAAACCTCTATTTCTTTTTGATATTCGGCCGGCACCGCCTTTATAATTGCTTTAGCTAAAGGATGGGTTGCCCTTTTTTCTAAAGAATATACCGCCGGCCAAAAATCAGGACTTACAGCAATTACCCCGGTAACTTCCATTTCACCCCGGGTTAAAGTCCCGGTTTTATCGAATACTATCGTATCACACAGGGCAAGTTGTTCCAAATTCCGACTACCCTTTACTACAATTCCCCGTCTCGCTGCCGCTCCAAGGCTTGAAATCACCGAAATCGGTACGGCAATTAAAAGGGCGCAGGGGCAGGATACCACCAAAAAGGTAAGAGCCCGGTAAATCCAGAGTCGAAATTCACCGCCAAGGAGAAGCGGTGGAATGAAGGCAACTAAAAAGGCCAGAGCTAAAACCAGCGGGGTATAAACCGCGGCAAATCTATCTAACAACGTTTGCGCCGGAAGTTTTTCCTTTTGCGCTTCCTCGATTAATTCGGCCATCCTGGCTATAACCGTTTCACCGCTCGGCTTTTGGGTTTCAATTATACCAAAACCATCAAGATTTATACTTCCCGCATATACTTCCTCGCCGGGAAGTTTTAAAATTCCCCGGCTCTCCCCGGTAATAGCGGCCTGGCTAACCTCAATTCTTCCTTTTTTCAGGACACCGTCCACAGGTATTTTCTCACCGGGCTTTATAACTACCAAATCTCCCGGACGTATTTTCTCTACTTTACAGAGCTGTTCTTCACCATTTTTTAACACCAATGCTTCTTCGGGTACTGCTGCAAACAACTCTTTTAAAGCAGTACGGGCTTTTTCAAGATTATAGTTCTCGACAAACTCACTTATCCCAAATAATACCGCTGCTAAAGCTGCTTCTGTTAATTCTCCTAACGCCATCGCCCCAATTAGGCCGGTTAACATTAATAAATCGCTGGTTATTTTTCGTTGCCACAGGTTTTTTAAACCTTTTTCAATGGTTTCCCGGCCACCGGCCAGAATTGCCGCTAAATAAAATAATGATGCTACTTTATCCTGGCCGATAAAGTTAATACCGGTACCAACAAGTAAAAACAATATTCCCAAAAGTAAAAGATAATTTTCTTTGAAAAAATTTTGAGCTTTTGGAATATCACTCCGGGATAAATAAGCTTTAAATTTTTCTTTTTCCGCTTCCTTGATAATAACTTCAGGGTCCACATCCCCTAAAACTTTCAGTTTCCCTGCCGCAAAATCAAGTTCAGCATCTATGACACCGGGAAGCTTTTTCACCCGTTCTTCCAGAACGGCTGCACAGCTCTGTCAGCTGCATCCGGTAAGGTAAAAAATACTATTTTTTGCCATAATTTCACCAGCCTATTTATGGGTAATATGGTTTAAACCTTCCTGTAAAATTTTTAAAATATGTTCATCATCCAAACTGTAGTAAACCATTTTCCCTTCTCTTCGGTATTTCACCAAGCGCACATTCCGCAACACCCGTAATTGATGGGAAATAGCCGACTGGCTCATGGAAAGGGCAGCGGCTAAATCGCAGACACAACATTCTTTTTCTTTTAAGGCCAGCAAAATCTTGAGCCTGGTTCCATCTCCCAGGGATTTGTACACCTCGGAAAGCTCGATAATCGTCTCTTCACCGGGTAAGTTGGCACGAATTGTCTGGACCGTTTCTTCATCAAATAAAGTAACCTTACATACCGGAGCCTTTTCTTTCACTTTATCACCTCATATGTTCATTTGTTCATATATTATTATATATTTTTCCTCCCTTTTTGCCAAGTAGCAGTGTTGTAACCGGCCAAAAAAAGATATAATTTTTAAAAAGAGGGGGAAACAACCTTGAATCTCTCGTTAAAACACCTTTTTATTTTACTTTTACTTTTTACCGTCAGACCTAAAAAAGAAAAGGATCTTCACAATTTAATCTACCTTTTGTATTTTTACGGTCGGCCGCTCGAACCGTTTTACCGGTTTAATTTTATTAAGCAAGGGAAGGGAGTTTTTAGCCCTTACGTCCGGCAGTTATTGGGTGAACTCCGCCAGTGGGAGCTGGTGGAAAAAGATTCGCTAAATTTAACCCCCAAAGGCCGGGAAACCTACATGGAATTTTCGTCCCTGATCTGGTATGAACCAACTTTAAAAAAGTTTTACGAAGTATCAATCCGTTACGCCGAAAACCCCGATTTAATCACCCGGGACATTCGTTTAAACTTACCGGTGCAAAAAACCCCTTCAGGTAAAAAAATTAATATTTAATAAAAAATAAGACTGGCCTACTTCAGCCAGCCTTGTAAACTTAAAAAAATTTTAAAAAGGGCGCAGGTCAAAAGCTCTTTTGCTCTTCTTTTCACTCCGTGGAAGTGAGCCAGGAGATACCATTTTAACCTCAAAGGAAATCCCGATTTTAGATTTTAAGATCCTCTTTATTTCCTGAGCAGTCTCTTCCCCGTAACCTTCCACCTCTAAAACCGCCCGATCCCGTCCTTCTTCGTGGGTTATAGTTAAACGGTACTCGGGCAATGCCTCAGGAACCTGCGCTAATACTTGATCAATCTGGGCCGGGTAGAAGTTAACCCCCTTTACCTTGAGCATGTCATCACTTCGACCGATAATCCGGTCAATCCGCGGAAAAGGACTACCGCAGGTGCATTTTCCCGGAATAATGTGGGTGATATCCCTTGTGCGGTAGCGAATTAACGGCATCCCCTCTTTGGTGAGGGTGGTAATCACCAGCTCTCCTGTTTCTCCTTCCGGTAAAACTTCTCCTGTATCGGGATCAATAATTTCAAAATACAGATAATCGTCCCAGTAATGCATACCCTGATGGTAATGACAGTCGATTGCTATCCCCGGACCATAAATTTCCGTAAGCCCGTAAATATCATAAGTTTCAATTCCTAAATACTCCTCTATTTTCCCGCGGAGTTTTTCTCCCCACCGTTCAGAACCAAATATCCCTTTTTTCAGGTTTATTTTACTTTGAAGTCCTCGGCGGGCTATTTCTTCCGCCAGTAAAAGTCCGTAGGAAGATGTTCCGATTAAAACGGTAGTCTTTAACTCTACCATGAATTCCAGTTGCTTTTCCGTATTACCGGGGCCCAATGGTACCGCCATTGCCCCTAAAGCTTCTACCCCCGTTTGAAAACCAATTCCCGCAGTCCAAAGTCCATAACCTGGAGTTATCTGAACGCGGTCATTTGGTGTAACTCCGGCCATTTCCAAAGACCTTTTCATCATTTCCGTCCAATCTAAAATATCCTGACGGGTATAAGGAATGATAACTGCTTTTCCTGTAGTCCCCGAAGATGAATGAATCCGCACCACTCTTTCTTCGGGAACCGCCAAGAACTTAAAAGGTTCACCGTTTCTAAGCTCTTCCTTGGTTGTAAATGGTAACTTTTCAAAGTCCTTAATATCCTTAATATCATCAGCCCGGATACCATTAGCCAAAAATTTTTCCCGATAATAAGGAGAATTTTTTTCCACATATTGAACTACTTTCTTAAGCTTTGCTAAAACTTCACTCATCTCATGCTCACCTCTTCTAAGCTTTAATTTTTAACCGTTAAAGTTATACCCTTGCCAAAAACTTTTAACATTTGCCTCTAATTTTCGAGGGTTGATAACCTGTTCCATAACTTTTAAAACTTCAGAAGCTAAATCAGGATAAGTATTTTTTACCAGAATTCCTAAAAAGAAAATATTGATTGTTTTTAAATCCGAAATAAACTTTAATACCTCTTCTTCTAAAAACACCTTCATTTGAGGTGGAAGACGAAGTTTTAGGACAGAAAAATCTTTTTCTCCAATACCCGGAGGATAGATTACCTTGCCAAAAGCTACTGCTTTTCCTTCCGATTTAAGATATGATATATTTCTTAGCCCTTCCACCAGTTCCAGTGCCAACAAAAAATCAATACTTTCTTCCCCCGGCAAAGGACCTCCTTCCTCTTCTATCCGCAAAAAACTTACCACACTTCCTCCCCGCTGAGCCATTCCCAAAGATTCGGTAGCCAAAACCTTTTTCCCGGAACGGGCTAAAGCCTCGCCTAATAAGCGGGTAACCAGCACCGCTCCCTGTCCACCCACCCCGGCAATCATTACATTCATTGTATCGCCCCCAAAGGACAAATATCCCGACAGGCACCACAGCCATTACACAGCTCCTCATCAATCTGGAGCCGTTCCTTCTGCACAATTGCTGGACAGCCAAAATTTTGTACACACTGGCCACAATTTGCACATTTCTCATTATCAATAGTAGGAGGCGGCTGGGTACTCTTTAGGTGCCTGCAGGCTCCCGTAAAAATAACCGCTTTCGGCCCTGGATTTTTTCTAAATTCCTTTATAAGCCTGATATTATTATTTATTTTCATTGCCTCAACCATAATCGTGGGTAAACCCATACCCTGCAGCATATTTTCCAGATTTATCTGTGGCCGCTCCTGCATCCCGGTCATAGCTACCGTTTCGTTATCGAGGACAGCAATTAAGATTTCGTCTTTATTGTTGACCGCCTCTACAATGGCCGGAAGCCCGGCATGAAGTAAAGTAGAGTCTCCTATCACCGCAATTACCGGATTTGATACCCCTGCTCGCTTTATACCAATGGCCATCCCCAGACCGGAGCCCATGGCAAGACAGGTATGGGTTGCCCGTAAAGGCGGCATCACTCCCAAAGTATAGCAACCAATATCCCCAGTAATAATTGGTTTCTTTCCGGCAAAAGCCCTTTTTAAGGCATAAAAAGAAGCCCGGTGGGGACAACCAGCACAAAGTTGCGGGGGTCGAGAAAAAAGCTCATAAGAGTACTTTTCTCTATTTGGGAAAGGCAGCTCTCTGCCACTAATTTCAGCAATAATTTCCAACACCAAGCGGCTATTTAATTCTCCCCGGACAGGTACATGCCCGGTGAATTTGCCAAAAATTTTGCCGGTAAAGCCTGTTTTAGCTACTACCTTTAAAATCTCTTCTTCTAAATACGGCTCTAATTCTTCAATGCAGATAACCAGCTCTACTTTTGCCAAAAACTTTTGCGCTAACTCTTCGGGAAAAGGATAGGGAGTAGCAACTTTAAAAACAGTAAACTTGCTTTCATCTAAATTCTTGACCGCTTCGGAAACGTAAGTATAACTTACGCCACAGGTAATAATTCCTATTTTTCCGTCTCCTTCTAAACGGTTGTACGGAAAAGTAGTAAACTCTTTCTGAATTTTTTTTAGTTTTTCGATAAGCTCCAACTTCTTTTTATACGCCAGCGCCGGGAGGATTACATATTCTGGATTAAAAGAAAACTCGGGAGCAGGTTTTTCGGGAAAAATAAATGTTTCCGGTATTTCAATAGACTGATACGCATGAGCCACCCGGGTTGTGGTTCGTAAAATAACCGGAAGACCCCATCGCTCGGAAATGAAAAAAGCTTTTTGGGTTAACTCATAAGCTTCCTTGGGAGTAGCTGGATCCAAAAGGGGCAAGTGGGCATGCCGGGCAAAAAGGCGCGTGTCCTGTTCATTTTGCGAACTGATGGGGCCCGGGTCATCAGCTACGTAAAGGACAAGACCACCTTTCGTTCCCAGATAAGCAGCGGTCATCACCGCATCGCTGGCCACATTAAGCCCCACCTGTTTCATTGAGGTAAACCCTCTTATCCCGGTTAAAGAAGCCCCGTAAACTATCTCAAAGGCTACTTTTTCATTTACCGCCCAACGGACATCAATACCGTACTTTTCCTTTTCCCGAATTAAATAAGCAGTCGCTTCGGTAGAAGGCGTTCCAGGATAGGATGCCACCAGTTGCACTCCGGAAGCAATCGCTCCAAGGGCAATTGCTTCATTACCTAAAAGGAACTTAATATAAAATCACCTCTCCCCTTTAAAGAGCCAGAGAAACAAAAAACCGGGCCGAAGCCCGGTGGGTGCTCGGCTCTCTTTCCTCATCTATTCTCTATCTCACCTCAACTAAGCTTTTTACCTGCAAAAAGAATGTTTTAAGAAATTTATATTCTCTCTTTTTTAAAAAATTCCTGCTTACTTATCCTGATTTTGCGTCATTTTTTTCAGAAAGGGTTCTACTAACTCTATGGGGAAGGGGAATAAAACGGTAGAATTTTTCTCGGCGGAAATTTCCACCAGAGTCTGTAAAAAGCGCAGTTGTAAGGCGGTTGGAACCTGACCGATCAAGCTTGCAGCAGCGGTAAGTTTTTCGGCTGCCTGAAACTCCCCTTCGGCAGAGATAATTTTGGCCCTTCTTTCCCGTTCCGCCTCCGCCTGTTTGGCCATGGCCCGCTTCATCCCTTCGGGCAGCTCCACAGCTTTTAATTCAACGGAAGTAACCTTGATCCCCCAGGGGTCCGTAGCTTCATCGATGATTTTCTGAAGCTCGTGGTTTATCGCTTCCCGTTTGGTTAAAACGTCATCCAGTTCCGCCTGACCCAGCACCGACCTTAAAGTTGTTTGGGAAAACTGGGAGGTGGCATAAATATAATTTTCTACTTCCACCACCGCTTTTACCGGGTCCATTACCCGAAAATACACCACCGCATCTACTTTTATCGGCACGTTATCCCGGGTAATTACTTCCTGCGGCGGTACATCCATGGCCACCGTCCGCAGGTCAACTTTCCAGACCTTATCAATAATGGGTATTACAATGATAAGTCCCGGCCCTTTAGCACCAATAACCCGGCCCAGGCGGAAGATTACCGCCCGTTCGTACTCGCGAATAACTTTAACTGCCGAGAAAAGAAAAAACAGGATTAAAACCAGAAGCGGGCCCATCGCCCCTAAAAGCGCGCTAATAATCTCCATTTATATCCCTCCAGAAAAGTTATTTTAACTTTCGTTAATTCCATCCACCACCAGGGTCAACCCGTTAACCCCTATCACCTTTACCGGTGTACCCCGTGGTATGGTTTTACCTTCCACCGCTTTTGCTTTCCAGATTTCCCCCCTTACCATTACAAATCCTTCGGGTTGAAGATCCGCGGTAACTTTACCAGTAAGGCCGATCATCCCCTCCATTCCTGTTAAACTTTTACTTTTCTGCGCCCGAACCGCAAGTTTAATTATCAGGTATACTCCTGCAGCTAAAAGCAAAACCAGCGGGAGAATATTAACCCAGCTAATGGTTAACCCCGGTAAATCGGTGCCAAAAAGAAACAGCGAACCAAGAGTAATGCTAATCACCCCTCCCACTCCCAGCGCTCCAAAAGTCGGCAAATAAAGTTCGGCAATGATTAAGGCCAAACCAAAAAGAAGCAATAAAAGGCCCGTTAGAGTAGTCGGCAAAACGGAAAGGCTATAAAAAGCCAGGAGTAAAGCAAGAACCCCCGTTATCCCGCCAACCATCCCTCCGGGATGGGCAAACTCGTAAATTAGACCGTAAATTCCAACCATAATAAGAAAATAGGCAAGCTCAGGATTGGCCAAAGCATGTAAAAATTTTTCCCACAAGCTTAAATCAAGATATTTTATCCTTTGCCCCTTTAAATTTAAGATTAATTCGTTGCCGGAAACTCTTACCCGGAGCCCATGGGCTTTTTCTAAAAATTCTTCCGGGTTTTTAGCAATAAAATTTATTATTCCCTTTTTATAAGCTTCCT
This sequence comes from Carboxydothermus ferrireducens DSM 11255, assembly GCF_000427565.1. Lineage (NCBI taxonomy): Bacteria > Bacillati > Bacillota > Clostridia > Thermoanaerobacterales > Thermoanaerobacteraceae > Carboxydothermus > Carboxydothermus ferrireducens. The sequence continues at coordinate 34,415 of NZ_KE386562.1, read as the reverse complement.
CCGCATCCACCGAAACACTTTTTCTAACCGCTTCTTCCGCCCAAACAGGGTTTCTTCCATTCCTTTTCGCCAGGGAAGTAATATAAGAAACCGCATCGTTTTCCACCTTGGCCCGCAAATCCTTATCCAGGGACTGTCCCCCGAGATTTACCGGATGAGCAGACCCGATAGTGGTTTGCGGAGCCATTGCCGCTACCTGAGCACTGTATAAAATAAACGTTCCGGCAGAAGCAGCTCTCGCTCCGGAAGGACCAACCCAGACTCCCACCGGCACTTTTGCAGCTAAAATCGCAGAAGTTATCTCCCGCATCGAAGTATCAAGACCACCGGGAGTATTAAGTTCAATTAAAACAAAGCTTGCTTCTTCCCTTTCAGCCTTTCGGATTATTTCCTTAAGGTGCCCCGCTATTACCGGGTCAATGACCCCATCAACCCTGGTTGCCAAAACACCGGCATATACGGGAGTCGTCAACCAGAGAAAAACCATAAGCCAAAAGATAATTTTTCCCCTGAATTTCCCCACCAACATCCTCCCCTTTTGGTTTATTATACCACAATAAATTTTTCCTGCCACTAAATAAAAAATGCCCCAAAATTTTGGGGCAAGATTTCAGGCATTTGCAGTTTGAATTGCCGTTTCATCTTTAAAAACTCCGTATTTATTAATCAGTTTTCCGTACCAGGCAGCTCCCTGAACCTGTAAAATAAACGCCAGGGTAACGATAAAGGCAGCTTTTGGGCCAAAAGCCGTTGCCGCAATTCCCAAAGAAAGGGATAAATTTCTTAAGACGGTGCTAAAAACCAGAGCCAAACCATCCGGTCGGTTCAAAAATGCCTTAGCGGCAATGGTTCCAAGGAAAAAGTTTATACCGTAAAACACCGCCAAAATCATTAAACCATAACCTAAAAGCTTCGGATTTTGCACCAGCATCTTTGCTTTCATGCTGATACTGGTAAACACGATTAAAAGCATCGCCCAGGTCGAAAAAGCCGGTAAAAACGGTTTTATCTCTTTATTAAACTGCTCCGGTGTATATTTTTTTAAAAGCCATTTATATGTAAAATGTCCAAGAATCAGGGGAATAAAGACTACTGTAACAATAAGCTTAAAAGTAGCAACCACATCCACCGGCACGTACTTGCCAACCATCAGTAATAAATACCAGGGCGCCAAAAGGGAACCAATAATAAGACTTAATGTAGTATTTTTTACCGCTGCCGGCACATTCCCTTTGTAAAGCATTGTCCAGGAAATGGTCATCCCGGAAGTAGGCAAAAGAGAACTAATGGCAAGGCCGGCAAAAAGTTCCGGTTCGCCTTTTAAAAGTAAAGTTCCAAGACCCCAGGCAATCAAAGGAATGGCAATAAAGTTTAAAAGAAAAGCAAGACCCACCACATTCTTATGGGACAAATCAAAAGCTTCTTTAATTTTCATCCCAATCATGGTTGGATAAAGCATTAAAAAAGTAAATACCAGAATGTAGTTCTTAAGGAAGCTCGTATCCACAAAATAACCCACGATGATTCCCAGAATCATCACCAGCGGTATTACTATAACTAAATTTTGGGAAGGAAAAAGAAAAATCTTTTTAAACATCTTATACCCCCTTTTCTCTGTATTTAATAATAGCGTAATCTTTACTTATTTATATTAAAACGCCATTGTTTTCGCTGTCAATACTATTTTCGAAGTTATTGGGAAATTTAAAGGGGCTAACCTCTTCCCTTTAAGGTTAGCCCCCATCTTTCACGGTTTAATCCGCATTCCATTGTTAAAGTGATTCATGCTGCCAACTAAATCAATTAAACTAATTGCCTCAATTATCTCTTTATCGGATATCCCCAATTTCTTTGCCTGCATCGTATAATTTCTAATGCAAAATTCACAGTTATTTAAAGTGGAAATAACCAGAGCAATAAGAACTTTGGTTTTGGGATCAAGCGAGTTTTCTTCCCAGAGTACTTTATGCTTTTGCACAAACAATTTTAAATAAGCCGGATTATTGGCCATTACTTTAATCGGTAACGGAACCTCGCCAAAATTTTGCTTAAAATTTTCATAAATGGGTTTTAATTCTTCCGGTAAATTTTCTTCTGCAATCGGCATTACCCGATCTTCCATTAAAATACCCCCTTTTATGATCATGATATGGTTATTATTATTTTTACCCCGTTGTCCAGAAAAGTAAAACCCTGCCTGAAAAAAAGCAGGGCTCAACTCTTAATTGCTTTTTTCCTTTATTAACCTCTCCACTTCTTTAATTTTCGCCTGCAGCTCAGAAATTTCCTGTTCGTACTGTTTTACTTTGCCCCCCGATACATGAAAACCGCTCTGCCCTAAAACAAAAAACTTTTCTTCCTCTACCTCTTCAAGGGTTTCTTTAAGCTTTTTTAGCTCTTCCTGGAGCTGCTCCAAACTCATTTCGGCGTAATCCATAATGCCGCTCCCCTCCATTTTTCGCAATTTTTTGTTCTATTATACTATTCTATAATTTCGCTGTCAATGTTTGCATTTTCCTGCCGGTCCAATTCAAGATTAACAAGTCGGTCCGCAGCTTTATTGTTCTCCCGGTAGACATGGGACAAAGTTACTTTTAGAGCAGGATTTGCTGCCAATTTTTTTACTTCAGCGTATATTTCCTTTAACTTTTCATCTTTTACTTTATACTGCCCGTTAAACTGCTTAACCATGAGTTCACTGTCAGCAAAAATCTCGGCTTCAACCTTACCATGCTTTTGAGCAAGAAAGGTCAAAGCCAAAAAAGCCCCTTTCAGGGCTTCCCACTCCGCCACGTTGTTTGTTGTTATACCTAAATATTTGCTTTTTTCATACAGGACTTCCCCGTTTTCGTCATAAATAACCATAGCAGAAGCGGCAGGCCCCGGGTTTCCCCGGGAACCCCCATCGATATGAACTTTATACTTCATCTTAATCCCCCAGGAGTTCATTTACTTTATAAACCACATATTCAATATAAGGTGCGCAGTTTTTTATATCATAAGGAGCAGAACTGGCATCGTTACAATCATGCCGGGTTAAGGTGTGGCAGCTAACGGTACCAAATTTTTCCTCAAAGCCCTTGTAAAGCTTCTGAGCTAATTCCCGAATTTCCGGCTTTTTTAAGCCCTTTTGCGCACCTTTTAAGCCAAGCATCATTAAACCTCCGGAAATAGCTCCGCACATATGACCAAGGCTACCGATACCTCCGCCAAAGGGCATGGCTAATGCTGTATAGGTTTTCGCAGCCAAACCCATTTCCTCCGAAAAAGCAGCAACTATCCCTTCAGCACAATTGTAACTATCTTCCACAAAATTGTAAACCGCTTTTTGTGCTACTTTTTCCACGTTATACTGAAGTTTTTCCACAGCCATCGTCAGCGCCTCCTTGTGTATTTCGTCACTTTTACTTCGCTACATAAAGTATTATAGTAAATTATTGCAGTGTGTGCAACCGTACATTTTTAAAATGCATAAAACTCTCTTCCATACAAAAACTAATACGGGAAGTGTCAGGAGGTAGAAGAAAACTTGAGAAAATAAATTGAAAAGGAGGCTATTTATATGGCAAAAAAGCAGGAAAAAAACAATAATAAAAAGAAAAAGCCCGATATGCCAGAAATGGCAGTAACCGTCGACGACCCGGTAACCCAAATCTTAGCTGCAAAAAGTCAAGAAAACGAAAAACATTAAAACACCTCTTCTCAAAATTAGGGCCAACTCCTGCAAAAAAAAAAGAACGCACAGGAGTGCGCCCTTATCTACATTCTTTTTTCTGAAATTATTTTACTGCCTGGGCAAAATTTTTCCCAAATTCAAAACAACGTTTTAAAGCTTCTTCATCGGGGTTCCAGAGCTCTCTTATACCCTCCATTACAATTTCAAAACCCGCTTCCTTTAAAATCTCGGTAATGATTTTAACTCCTTCACCGCTCCAGCCGTAAGCGCCAAAAGCAGAAGCTTTTTTCCCTTTAAACTGCAAGCTCTTAATTAAATCCAGCTGTCCGGCTAAGTTATACAAAATATTTCGGTTGACCGTAGGTGAGCCCGCCAATATTGCCTTGGAGCGAAATACCTCCACCACAATATCGTTATTATCCGATCGGGCACAATTGTAAAGCTTCACCGTAACCTCCGGATCCGCCGCTTTAATTCCCCGGGCTATTTCTTCGGCCATCCGGCGGGTGCCATCCCACATGGTATCGTAAATAATGGTGATCTGGTTTTCCTTATAATCTTTAGCCCACTCCAGGTATTTATTAACTATTTGCAGGGGGTTATCCCGCCAGATTATCCCGTGACTGGGGGCAATCATTTTTACCGGCAAATTTAACGCCAGCACTTCTTCTATCTTCTTTACCACCCGGGCGCTAAAGGGCGCCAGGATGTTAGCGTAATATTTTAAGGCTTCCTCAAAAAGCTCGTGCTGGTCCACTAAGTCGTTAAACAGACTTTCCGAGGCATAATGCTGGCCAAAGGCATCATTGGAAAACAAAATCTCTTCCCCGGTCAAGTATGCCATCATGCTGTCAGGCCAGTGAAGCATCGGGGCTTCAATAAAGATAAGCTTTTTGCTGCCAAGCTCCAGAGTATCTCCGGTTTTAACCACCTGGAAATTCCAGTCCTGGTGGTAGTGGCCTTTTAACGACTTAACGGCATTAGCCGAACAAACAATGGGTTTATCGGGAATATGGCGCATTAATTCCGGTAAGGCTCCGCTGTGGTCTATTTCCCCGTGAAGGGCTATAACGTAGTCGATTTTATTTAAGTCAATTTCCTCCGAAAGCTTTTTTACATACTCTTTGTCAAATTTGATCCAGGCAGTATCAATTAATGCCACCTTTTCATCCCTAATTAAGTACGAGTTGTAACTTGACCCCCGGTGGGTAGAAAGTTCTTCTCCGTGAAACCGTCTAAGCTCCCAATCAATCTTGCCAACATATGTAACGGAATCGCTAATTTTAACTCCCATTCAGACACCTCCCTTTGTTTTATAATTTTAATATACCATAAATTTTAATTTAAAACACAAAAAGAAAAAAAGCCCCAAAAGGAGCTATAATTTTTATTCGTATATCTTCTCCTCTACCCGGTCCGCTTCTTTGGCGTCTTTTTCAAGGTTTCTGCCGGCCATGCTTTTTTCCTGCAGCTTTTTATAATACTCGTGTTGAATAATTAAGTTCATGATTTCACTGGTACCGGTCCAGATCATCAAAATCCGGCTATCTCTAACCATTTTTTCAATGGGATAAATATTGGTATAACCAATGCCACCCATAACCTGCATGGCGTTATTGGTCACCCGCCAGGCCATTTCGGTGGCAAACTTCTTGGCTTCGGACACCAGCCGCCGCTGTTCCGAAGGTTCAACTCCTTGGTCTATTAAGCGGGCGGTCATATAGGTTAAAGCCCGTGCTGCATCAAGCTCGGTCAAGCTTTCGGCAATTTTAAAGCTAACCCCTTGAAATTCCCGAATTTTCCGGCCAAAAGCCTTCCTCCGGGTAGAATAGCGAGCAGCAATATCCAGAGCTCCAGCGGCAAGCCCAATCGCTCCAATAGCGCTGGTCATCCTTTCGGGCACCATCATTTGGTAAAAGATTTCCGCCGCACCGTTTTCTTTTCCCACTAAATTTTCCCTGGGCACCCGTACATTATTAAAAACAATGCGTCCAGCTCCTCCTCCACGGGTGCCAAGGAGTCCGTAAACATAACCCACTTCTACCCCGGGGCCCCTCTCCACGATAAAAGCACTTAATGATTTATGAGGCGGTGCATCCGGGTCGGTTTTGGCATAAACAAAAAAGTAATCGGCACCTTCCGCTCCTACCACAAAACGCTTTTGCCCGTTTAAAATATAGTAGTCCCCTTCTTTTTTAGCGTAAGTAGTTGCTCCAAAAAAGTCCGAACCACCCCGGGGCTCGGTCAAAGCTTCAGCAGTAAACATTTTTCCGGCAAGGGTAGGCTTTAAATATTTTTCCTTCTGCTCTTCGGTACCAAAGGTGTTAATTGCTTCCCCCACAATACTGACCAATGAATACAGGCAGGCAAGGGAAGTTCCCAGTACCCCTATTTCCTCCAGAGCAATATATTCTTCCTGCCAGCCCAGTCCCCGACCGCCATACTTTTTGGGAAAACGCAGACCCAAAAGATTTCTTTTTCCCGCTTCCACCAAAAACTCCCGGGGATACTGCACCCGGTCTTCATCCATGGCTACCAGTAACTCCTTTGGTACCCACTTAACAAAGTCGCGCACCTCATCCCTTAACTTCTTTTGCGTTTCAGTCCAAAGATGTTCATGCATCATCCTCACCCCTCTTTAAGAATTTTCAGCGGCTAATAAAGCCGCCCCCAGAGCTGCGGTAATCGTAGAATCTTCCGGAATTAATAACTTAACCCCAAGCTTTCGCTCTAAAGCCGCCACAACTCCAGTATTTTTAGCCACCCCACCGGTAAACACCACCGGTTCTACTACCCCTACTTTTTGCGCCAGGATAGCCGTTCGGGCCGCCACCGCCTCGCAAATTCCCCGGGCTACCGCTTCCCGGCTCTGCCCCCGGGATAAATTGGATATCACTTCCGATTCGGCAAAAACGGTGCAAACCGAAGATATTTTAGCCACCTCCTGGCTTTTTTCAGCAAGTTGCCCTATCTCTTCCAGACTAACTTCAAGGGCCTGACCCATCACCTCCAAAAAGCGCCCGGTGCCAGCGGCACATTTATCGTTCATGGCAAAATCCAGCACCTTTCCGTTTTTCCCCAGAGAAATTACTTTGCTATCCTGGCCTCCAATATCAATAATCGTTTTTGCCTCCGGGTATAAATGCCCAATCCCCCGGGCCTGACAGGTAATCTCCGAAAACTCCTTTCCGGAAAACAGGACCCTGCCGTAGCCGGTAGCAACTATCCCCTGAATATTGTCCCGGGAAATATTCACTTTCATCAGGACCTCTTGAATTAACCGCTCGGCCGTTTCCTTCCCGGCAGGTCCGGTTTTACTGTAACTATAAGCTATAAGATTTTTTCCCCGGTCAATTAAGACAACCTTGGTCGTAAGCGAACCAATATCAACTCCAAGATACAAAATCTCCCCCCCTTTTTTCTCTATAGACTCTCCAGAAAAGCCTGAACCCGGTTTAAAACCGTTTCTTCGGAATAAAGCCGGCTGTCGGTCATATCGGCATCCACAATTAACCCCGGCACGCCTAACGTTTTCATAATTTGCCGCCGAATTTCTTCCTGCACAAAGGAATAGGCTTTGCACGAACGGTTGGAGTGCATGACAAAGCCATCGGCGGAAAATTCTTCGATGAAAGATTGCAACTGATTTTTGCGAAATTCTAAATCCCGGTTTAAAAAGACACCGGTATAGGTCTCGGCCAATGCATAAAAGGGAGGACCTTTTTTTATATTGACCGCCCAGCCACCGGTATAGGAATCGGTAACAAAAACCGCTCCCCTTTCGGCAAAATAACCGTAAAAACGGTACAGTCCGTACCAGATGGGAATGTTGTCCCAGACTAAACGGTATTTTTCCCCCTCTACCGCCGGAATCCCGGCTTTGTACCTTTCTTCTACTTCCCGGTAAACTTCTTCGTAAAAATCCCGGGCAACTTCGGTACCCCTTAAAACCACCATTGGTCCCAGATTAATAAATAAATCGGTAACGTTTACCGGCGAAGGTTTATTTTTGGCAAAATTTCTTATCCCTTTCCATAAATCCACCGTCTCATTGGCAAGGAGAATTACTTTTTCCAAACGGTTTAAATCCAACTTTTTTCGGAAAAATTTTTCCAGTTCAATCGCCAGTTTTTCTATTTGTTTGGCCACGTACTGGATTTGCCAGGGTTGAGGTTCCCCGGTAATAAAAGGAGTATTAATGATAAAAAGGGGAATATTAAATTCCCGGCTTAAAGTTTCGTACCATTTTAAAACCGTCCCGCAAATGTTGTTGCAAACCACCAGTAAATCCGGCCGGGGTAAACCTTTAAAAGGGCTTTCTTTTGCATTCCAGATACTTCCGAGATTACTCTTGGCATAAGAACACAAATCGAGAGAATAACCCCTGTTTTCCGCTACCTGGCAAAGACTCGGCGAAACCTTGCGGGCACCGCAAATGGCACCGTAATTTTCCGGATAAACCGGCTCTATGCCAAAGGCCCGCAGTAGTTCCACAGGAGCTCCGCTGGTAATCCAGGCGGTTTTATAACCAAAAAATTTTCCCAGCGTCGGCAAATACTTTGCTTTCAAATAATGATTTTTTAAAATTTTATTCATTTTCTCTGAAGCCTTAAGGGGCTTAAAGATTTTTTTAGCCATTACCCTCCACCCACCCTTTCCCGGAAGGCCTGGAGGCGAGTTTTATTTTGCTCGCCGATTTCTCCGCCTTCCACCTCTAAAACTAAAACCGGAACTCCCTGTTTTTTAAAGTAGTCCACTAAATAGGGAACATCCCAGGCAAAGGGGTCACAAAATTTATTTTGTAAAAGTACAATGGCCCGGGCGTTTTTGTTATGATAAAGATTTTTTAAATACTCCGCCCTCGCCCATACTCCCTTATGCCTGCAGGGACAGGGGGGTTTTGAAAGATAGTAATAAACTATGGCCTCCAAAATATCGTCTTTATCCTCCATATCTCCCGCAAAATGGCGAAAGCCGGTGCAGGTATCATCATAAAATACCCTGAATCCCTGTTGCTCTAAAGCAAGGTAAAGTTTACTGTTAGTGACTACCGCTCCGGTTAAAATAATCCCTATAGCCTTTTGAGTTACATATAAACTGGTAAATTCCGCCTCTTTGAATTCAAAATACTCCAAAGCCTCATCCAGCGGCAGAGTCTGAAGCTTTTTTAAAATCTCAAAGATTTCGGAGGAAGGAATAATTGACGTCAAGTTTTCCAAAGATTTAACCTTATTTCTTAACTCCTTCAACTTTTTCCAGGTAAGCTTTAACTTTTCCTCACCCCTGACTCCGCTTTTCCGGGAAAGTTCCCGCCAGAGATAAATTAAAGCTTCCCGGTAGTATTCCCGGGCAAAAGCGGTGGTTAAATCAACCGGCGGAACGAAAAGAAAAACCCGGTTGTTTCCCAGTAAACTTTTAGTAATACCATATAAACACTGCATCGTGTCGCAACTGTGGGCAAATCCCCAAAAGTTACCGTCTCCTTCCTCTTCAATTTCGGCAAGGCTTCCCCTGGCATAGGAACAACAGTAAGCCGGAAGCCTAACCGGAGCTTTGCTTTCATCGGCCGGGAAATAACGGACCGTAGAAATCCCCGCTCCTTCTGATATTTCCACCGGCCAGTAACTGCAAAAATAGTTTAATTTCATTGCCTGGCCTCACTCTCCATTTCCTTTAAAGCCCTCCGCAAAATTTTACCTATCGCGCTTTTTGGTAAATCATCTTTTATTTCAATGATTTTAGGCACTTTATAATGGGTTAAGTTTTCCCGGCAAAAGGCTTTTAGCTCCTCCGGCGAAGTCTTAGCCCCTTCTTTTAACACCACATAAGCTTTGACCACTTCCCCGTAATAATTGTCTGGAATCCCCACCACGCAGGCTTCTTTAACATCGGGATGGGAGTAAAGAACATCTTCCACTTCCCGGGGATAAACATTAAAACCTCCGGTAATGATTAAATCTTTTTTGCGGTCGACGATATAAAAATAACCATCTTCGTCCATCCGGCCAATATCTCCAGTATAAAGCCAGCCATCTTTAATCACTTCCCGGGTCGCAGCTTCCTGCTTGTAATAGCCCAGCATCAAATCGGGACTTTTTAACCGTATTTCCCCTATTTCTTCAGGCGGCAAAGGCTCTCCGGTAAACGCATCAACAATTTCCATCACCGTATCGGGGAAAGGTATCCCAATGCTGCCGGTTTTATTTACACCGCGGTAGGGATTGCAGCATTTAGCGGTTACCGCCTCGGTAAGACCATAACCTTCCAAAACCTGAGCGCCGGTCATTTTTTCAAACTGCTCCTTGACCTCCGGAGGCATGGCCGCCGCCCCAACAAAACAACCTCTAAAAGAGGAAAGATCGTATTTGGTTAAATCTTTATGATTTAACATTGCTACAAACATGGTGGGTACCCCGGCAAACAACGTTGGCCGGTGTTTTGCTACCGCCTTAAAAAACTCTTCCACCGAAAACCGCGGAAGTAACACCACCGAAGAGCCGGTTAAAAGAGGAGCATTCATGCAAACGCTCATGCCAAAACCGTGAAAAATCGGTAAGACTGTTAACATCACATCTTCCCGCACCAAATCTCCCCAGACCTTGACATGAAAGGCATTGACTATCAGGGCATACTCCGAGAGCATAACCCCTTTGGGTTTACCGGTAGTGCCGGAGGTGTAAATTATCACCGCCGGTTCCTTTTTAAGGTCCCGCTGTTTTGGTCTAAAATTTTTGCTTCCGGTATTTTTTAAAAGGGGCATTAAGGCAAAGACTTTTTCATTATCGATTTTTACTGAAGGAGCTTTTTCTTTAAGTTTTAAAAGAAAATTTAAAGGAAACGCTAAAAAATCGGCAATTGCTGTATAAATTATTTTTACACTATCAAGGTTTTTTAACTTTTCCGCAAAAAGATTTAAGGCAAAAATAGCCTTGACTCCGGCATCTTCAATAATATAAGTTAGTTCTCTTGCCGACAGGAGCGGATTTAAGGGGACCGCAATCATCCCAGCCGCCATTAAGGCAAAATAGACAATTACATACTGAGGCGAATTGGGTAGCATAATCCCCACCCGGTCCCCCGGTTCCAAGCCCAAACGGGATAAATTTACCGCTAAATTTTCAATATATTCTGTTAATTCGCTGTAAGATAATTTTTTATTAAAAAAGATTAAAGCAGTGTTATTTACCTTTTGGGCCGTTTGCTTTAAAAGCTCATAAAGGGGAGTTTCCGGATAGGTCAGACTTAAAGGAACATGAGGTGGATAATGTTTAACCCAGGGGTATTTATAATCCATAAACACCCTCCCAATTTAGGAATATTTTTAATAAATTTATCCCTGAATAAAACTCAGTACAATCTTTATTAACCCAATTGCCATATAGGCTTCTAAACGGTAGTTTTTACCCGGTGAATGGTATTATAAAAGCTGCCCTACGGCAGCTTATAAGGTAAATTTATTTTGTAACTGTTCAAGCCTGGTAATTAATCCCCGGGTCTCCTCAGCCATTTTCTGGACATTATTCATCGCCGCTGACTGTTCATTGGTCGCTGCTACTACATTATTTACAGCTTCAGTAATATTTTGCATATGAGCGGGTAAGGATTGGTTTTGGCGTAACAAGTCGGGTAAGAGGCTCATAACCCCTTGCAGTTCAGTTTGTAAAAAGGAAGTTTTAGCAGTACTTTCGGTAGCTATGGTAAAGGTTTCATTCATCTTTTCCTGAGCTTCGTTCATATTTTTAAAAATAAGATCAATAATCCCTTTGATTTCTTCGGCAGCATCTTTTGATTTTCCAGCAAGTTTGCGAACTTCCTCGGCTACCACCGCAAAGCTTTTCCCTGCTTCTCCGGCCCGTGCTGCTTCAATAGCTGCATTTAAAGCTAAAAGGTTGGTTTGAGCCGCAATTTCGGTAATAAGTTCTAAGGCCACATTAATTTCCTGAGTGTGGGCAAAAAGTTCATTAATGGATTTTGTAGCAACCGTAAGACTATTTTGGATTTTCGCGTTTTCGGAGCTAAAAAGGTCTAAACTTTCTCGACCTTTAGTAAGTTTATCTCCCAGCTCCTCGGCCAGCCGCGCAATATTGCGGATGGTTTCATTTATTTCTTCCAGGCTTGAATTTATTTCCTGGGTTGAAGCCGCTACCTCTTCAATCCCCGCAGAAGTTTCGGAAGTGGTATCTACCAGACTTAAGACGGTATTATTAATTGTTTTGGTAATTTCCTGAAGTTCCAGCGTAAGCCCCTTTAAAATTTTGCTAAAGGATTGTTTTAAATCATCTACGGTATTTAAATCGGTGATTCCCAAATCTTTATTTTTTTCTGCTAAAGTTTCTATCTCCAGAAGCATTTCTTTTAAAGGCTGGATAATTCTTTTAAAATTGCTGTAGCTTATCACAAGCCCAATGATTGCCCCACCAGCCATCCCGATAACCACAGGTATATAAATTTTAAAAGCTAACAAACCAGATAAATACCCTACCAAACCGGCCCCCGGAACGGCAAAAAGAACGGTGCGCAAAAGGTATTTCTTTAAAGTTAAATTTTTTATTTCCATCCCCATCCCCCTGATCAATTTTTAATTTTCTAATAAATTCGATTTATTTTTTATTTTTCCTTCTGAATCTGATTCATTATTTCATATTTTTTCGTTTGCAGTAAGTAGTACAAGTTTTTGTTTAAATATTTTATTAGAATTTTTCTTACCATTTTTTAAAATTCAAAAAAAATCTCTTTGTTAGTTGACTACCACCTTATTTCCCGCTAAAATATTAATGCAATGTTGTTGCCGATGTAGCTCAGGGGCAGAGCAACGCACTCGTAATGCGTAGGTCGTGGGTTCGAATCCCACCATCGGCTCCAGAAAATCAAGGCTTCTGGGATTTACCCGGAAGCTTAATTTTTTATTCCAACTATTTTTTTATACAATTTAAAAACAATCATGGTTTTAATTCTAAGTTTTAATACTAAAAATTTAAAGACTACCTACTAATATAAGGCAGCCTTTATTTTACTTCCTTAAACTTACATAAAAGCCTACTCAATTCATTTTCAAATTGTTGTGCAGTTTTTACGATGTTTCTCATTAATAACATGCGTATAAAAATCGGTAGTAGTCTTTATTGAACTATGCCAAAGACGTTCGGAGACTACTTTTAAATCAATACCCTGCTTGTACAAAAAGGTAGCACTTGCATGTCTTGAATCAAGAAAGCGAAACTCATATCAAAGTGTCAATAGCGGATTTAAATTGACCCATTTTCAACGGTTTTAAATTGACCCATCCTGGCTTTTTTTAAAATTAAGCTTTGACATGTGGGTTACCATAGAGACCGGTTTTTAACCTCTCCTTTAAGCGGTAGCTGTTGCCCTTTATGTTGATTATATGGGCATGGTGTAATAGCCTATCCAACACCGCAGTGGCAATCACCGGATCAATAGTGCAACCTCCGGTGTAGCCTTCTTCCTTGATTTTTTCGTAAATGACTGCGCAATTGAATATCCCCTGATTCATGAGCTCTTGAATGGTATCTTTATATGGGTCAAGCTTTGAACCTCTTTTGAGATGGAGTTTCCTTTCAGGAATGTCCTCTGCTCTGAGGTATTTTCTTACCGTATTCTTGGTGTTCTCTGGCTTTTCTTTTCGGCATTGATTTCGCCCGGCATTTTTACCACCTCATTATCAGATATATTGAATTTTATTCGTCATTTTCTACTTTTTTCCTCCATTTTTACTTGATTATTTCTGGTGTTTAATGGTAATCACACCTTCGGATAATTGAGGATAAAGAAGAAATATTTTATACTAACAATAAACTCTAGCGCAAGCAAATGAACCGTTCCTATTCTGCATACGGAAATTACTACTTTCAAGGAGTGACAAAGTGTGGAGCAGTTTTCCTACGAAATTGATAGCGGGATAAGTTTATCAGAAATCGAAGAGTATTTTGAGAATATCTGTGAGAAAAAAGAAGGCAAACATAAATATCTTGGTAAGGGATGGGTAGTGGAGCTCGTTCCTGAAGAACCGAGGACTTTAGGAAAGATATCTCGACCACGCACACGAATTATTTTTAGCGGCGATAAGGAAATCTGTGAAGAGCTAATTAAAAATTACAGAAAGAAGTTTTTAAGAGTGGGAGGATAAGAGGGTCAGGCTTAAACAGTTGAGTTATTTCGCAACTTTTTAAGTCTGACCTAACTTTTTATCTGGAAATTGTCCTCGACGAAAAAGCTTTAGATTTTTGAGATGCAACCCCGTGGTAAAATCCAGAGTTTATGAAGTACTGGGGAATAGTCAACTTTGCTTTGATGGTACCTTATACATTCTGGCATATGTGGCAACTTCATACAGGAAAAGCGGAAATCAGTTTCCGTCCTGGACGGGTTGCCCCACATTAACTGCCATAACAGGTAAGTCTTGGTTTATTGAAGTGTCACCGCCGGTGTATAATTGACCCAGGAACAACGAAAAGGAAATGACTCACCTACTGGCGAAATATCCCTCCTGATACCACATCAAAGGATCGGAGGGAAATAAATGCTAGGGCGTGTTAATTTGATAAAATTAAAGCTAATCATTTTTCTATTTTCACGCAGTGTTGTTTTAGCCAAGCCTTAACATCTTCAAATGATACCTTATGTTCAGCAATTGCAACAGTATATTCTATTATTTCCTCATACGATGAATTAAGTCTATATCCATTAATTTCGAGAAAAGATTTCGTGATACTCTAAAATATCTTCAACTGTTATATATTTTATCCCCTTTTACCTTTACCTTTTAGCTAACTCATCAAAAACTGGACGATATCTTTCAATTATTCTTTTTGCCCTTTCTCTTGGGCTAATAGCTGAGGTTTCTTCTATACTATAATGCCGAACCCTTTTAAAAGTGGTTCTTTTTTTATTTATTTTAGCTATGCGCTCCATAGTAAAACCTCCCTTTAGTTAATTTTTATAAACGTAAAGTCTTTTTTGCAACATTTCTTAATTTATGCGCTTTTTGCTTTAAAACTATTTCGGAAGATTTAAGGAAGGAAATTTTATATGAATGGCAACCTATTTTATGAGTGTTAAGAAAATATATAGTGAAATATCAAAAAGTTTAACCGTGGAGTATTTTTGGCAAAATAAAAGTACAGGCTTTCACGGTTTGTTAAATTATGTTAAATATTTTTAGGAGTGCTAAAATAGTTCTTGTAATGCTTAGGTCGTGGGTTCGAATCCCACCATCGGCTCCAAAAAATCAACGCCTCCAGGTCCCGCCTGGAGGCTTAATTTTTTAACGAACCATAACTTCGCAGTAAAAATTTTTTGTTTTTAATTTTTTTAAAATATGGTATTATTTTTTTATAAGAATTCTAATTTAGAACGGGTGATTTTATGTCCGAAGAAAGATTTAATAGGCTTGAAACACAATTAGACCATATGGCAAGAATGATTACCGAATTAATCCGGATTGTAGGAAATACTAATGCAGCTGTCGAAGAATTACGAAGTGATGTTAACGGACTTAAAAGTGATGTTAACGGACTTAAAAGTGATGTTAACGAACTTAAAAGTGACGTTAACGAACTTAAAAGTGATGTTAACGAACTTAAAAGTGACGTTAACGAACTTAAAAGTGATGTTAACGAACTTAAAAGTGATGTTAACGAACTTAAAATTTCCAACCAGCAAATCAAAGAGGAAATTGCGGAAATTAAAATGACGCTAAAGGAACATGGAGAAAAGCTTGATTACGCCCTTTTAAAATTANTAAATCACGATGTAAAACTTCACAATCTTAAAATTGTTCAACCTTAATTACTTAGATTAAACATCGTTTTAACCCTCAAAGCTTAAAGTAGGATTTAGACTCCTGTTAAATTTTTAAAACATACCCGTTTTCTTTTAGCCATTTTTCATCTTCTCCGGGCATTGGTGATATTTATTCGGGAATATTTATAACCGCCCATCTTATGAATTGGGGTCTTCCGTTAATATTTCAATTTGTTCAGCAGTAAATCCTAAAGTTTTATACATGTTTTCTTTCTATGTTATTTTATTTTGAAAAATGGATGCCAAATTAATTTGCAAGTTCACAACATTATGTAAATTCTCCGACCTCTTTAGTTTGTTTTCCGCAGGGAGAATCTTAGTTTCAAATTCTTCAATTTTAGTATTAAGCCTTTCCAGGGCCTTCTGCATCTCTTCAATGCGGGCAAGGAGCTGCTCGCGCTGCTCGATTAGGATCTGTTTTCTGGCCTCGATAGTTGCGTCGCCTTGCTGAAACAGCGCGACATACTCGATCAGCGCTTCAACTTGAACACCTGCATTACGCATACATTTGATGAATTCTATCCATCTGCAGTCTTCTTCCGTATAATCCCGGATGCCGCTTTCGTTGCGATGTACCCTGGGGATCAACCCAATACGCTCGTAATAACGGAGTGTATCTGGTGAAAGGCCAAATTTTTTGCTTACTTCTGCAATCGTCATGCGGTTTCACCTCGATGTTCGATATTATATAACGCTTGGAGCTAACTCCAAGTCAAGAGCTTTTAAATAGTAGCACTATCCGTACTACTATTTAAAGAGACAGAGTGTAATTTACGTCTGTCTTTTAAGAGTTCGACTGCAAGCTGTTTGGTCAGCATAAAAGGGCATAAGTTATGGAAGAAAATCACAGTGCTCTTTCAAGAATCTTTTGGCTTATGTCCAATGTAAGATCCTGAGTTTCCGAGAGCGCTGTCCACCCATGAGTCTTCAGCTGTTCAATAATAACCGGTATTTTATCGGCTCCAATGCCATATTGGGACAAACGAGTTTTTACACCAAGGCTTTCAAAAAACTCTCTGGTTTTCTGAATTGCTAGGTCTATCTTTTCCTCTTCGTTGCCTCTCTCTATATGCCATACACGTTCTGCATATTGCAGAAGTTTAGCGCGTTTTTGTTCGCGACGTACCTCTAGTAATGCTGGCAATACGTTCGCTAAAGTCTGTCCATGATCAATACCAAATAATGCGGTAAGTTCATGTGCGATCATATGAGTCGCCCAATCCTGCGGAACTCCAGCACCGACTATCCCACACAATGCAAGAGTAGCACACCAAACATGATTTGCACGGGCCTCATAATTTTCGGGTTCAGCAACTGACGTTGGACCTATTTCAATCAATGTTTGCAAGATACCCTCAGCGATTCGGTCCTGGACCCTGGCACCCACAGGATATGTGAGATATTGCTCAGTTACATGTACAAATGCGTCAATCACTCCATTGGCCACCTGAATCTTGGGAAGTGTAAAAGTAATGGTCGGATCTAATATCGAAAACTTAGGGAAAATTAACTCACTTAAAACGGGGTATTTTCCGTGCCCATAGCTGATTACAGCTCCGTTATTCATTTCAGAGCCGGTAGCAGGCAAAGTAAGCACCGTACCTAAAGGAATTGCTTTTCCTACTACATCCAAAGGAATAGGTGCCAAACCGTATTTCAACAGGTCACGAGGGTCTCCATCGTAACAAGAAGCAAGTGCTATAAATTTAGTTCCATCGATAACAGAACCCCCGCCAACCGCGAGCAAAAAATCAATTTTCTCATTGCGCACAATTTCTACTGCTTTTACCAATGTTTCACAACGAGGATTTAGCTCTATACCTCAAGCCTGTCCTTACCAAATAAAATACGTGTTGGGTTGTAAAAATCAAAGTTTAGCATAATAGCACCTCCTCAATATTTTTATATTGACATCATAAGGCATAGAGTTAACTCCAAGTCAATTACCTTTTTGAAATTCGCGCCGGAAGAATTCCATGTCACCAAACAACTGTTTGAATTTCTTTTCACTTCTTTCAACTCGTTTCATAGTACCCCTCCTTCCTACAGGTCGTTAACAACTTATATAATGCCTATTTTGCGTAGCCATGCGGACAGCTTAGCTTGAGCGTCTCCTGCGCCACTCCCATATACTACAAATTCCTCCAGGATAGTTGATTTAGGACATAGTTTCACAATATCACTAATCATTCGCCCTTTACCCCCTCCGCCGTGGGTACAAAAAGGCACGATAATTTTTCCTGACAAATCATATTCAGATAAAAATGTTGCAACTGGCGGAGCTATCATATTCCACCAATTGGGTGAACCAATAAAAATTATGTCATAAGATTCAATATGATCAATTTTCGATTTTAATGCAGGTTTATAACCTCTCTGTATTTCTTTTCTTGCTTGCTCCACAACCGCATTGTATGAACTGTGATACGGTACTTCAGGTTGTATCTCAAAGATAGTTCCACCAACCTCCCCGTGAATTAGATTTGCAATTTTACGCGTGTTTCCGGACCAAGTAAAATATGCAATAAGAATTTGTTTAACCATATTTATTCTCCTTTCCTAAGCTTTCTGCAACAAAATTATTTAGAGATGATTTTTAGCTATTATTCTCCCAGAGCTTCCCTTATGAGTTTTACATTCTCTTCTATTAGATCTGGAATAGGTTGCGGCGTCAATCACGCTACCGCCGCCCAGCGCCACGATGAAATCGCAACCATTTTCCCGAGCAAAAGATCCGCCCGCCTTAAAGTGGATTTCACAGGATTTGCCTCTACCTTGTCAAATACGACAGTCTCCACCCCGGCAATACGAAGCTGTTCCTCGGTACGGCTCAGGTAGTCGTTTTCTTTGGCGGATTTACCGTCCGAAATCACAATCATGGCTTTTTTTGCCTGGCATTTTTTGAATATGCAGGTTATTCAATTGCCCCATTCCAAACAATATTCTTGTGGGTACAAACATATTAAAACTCATATTCATCCCTCCGTTTGTGATAATTCTTTCTCAACATCCAAAACGGTATTTTCGTATCCTGCAATTTTGATGTCCAGCTTATCAAGTTTTTAATTCCTTCTGCAATTGTCATAGTTTATTTTACCTCCATAATCAGAGTGTACATGCTGGAGTTAACTTCAAGTCAATACACCTTTTGACATTTGAAATCTTGACGCTACATTAGGGCCTAATCGCTTAGGTGTTTCATGGCGATTTCTTCTGGAGAAGGGGGCACCGGGTGATGGTATAAGCTTGAGCGGTTTAGGCTTATCGATGAAGAGGGGAGGCAGTTTTATAGGGCTACATTTCTCCACCGGTTTAGGATGGAGGGGTTGATGCCATATTCGGAAGAGATTTGGGAAATGCGCCTCCAGGGTTCGCCCGGAGGCTTAATTTTTTAACGAACCATAACTTCGCTGTAAAAATTTTTTGTTTTTAATTTTTTTAAAATATGGTATTATTTTTTTAAAAGAATTCTAATTTAGAACGGGTGATTTTATGTCCGAAGAAAGATTTAATAGGCTTGAAACGCAATTAGACCATATGGCAAGAATGATTACCGAATTAATCCGGATTGTAGGAAATACTAATGCAGCTGTCGAAGAATTACGAAGTGACGTTAACGAACTTAAAATTTCCAACCAGCAAATCAAAGAGGAAATTGCGGAAATTAAAATGACGCTAAAGGAACATGGAGAAAAGCTTGATTACGC
>NZ_KE386562.1:0-15103 GCF_000427565.1 Carboxydothermus ferrireducens DSM 11255 | reverse complement strand
CTGTTAAATTTTTAAAACATACCCGTTTTCTTTTAGCCATTTTTCGTGTTTTTGGTAGTCAGGCATTAAAATCTTAACTTTAGTCCAGAAAACTTTACCATGATTTTTCTCCTCTAAATGCACAAGTTCATGCACTACTACATAATCAATAACCGGCAAGGGGGCCATAATTAACCGCCAGCTAAAATTTAAGTTGCCTTTGCTTGAGCAGGAACCCCATCTTCTCCGGGCATTGGTGATATTTATTCGGGAATATTTATAACCGCCCATCTTAGCATAAAACTGTACCCGTTCAGTTATCTTTTCTAAAGCTGCCTTCTTATACCATTCGGTAAATACCTTTTCTGCATGCGGCAGTGCTTTCTTTGAAAGATAAAACGCATTTTCAAATTTAAGTGGCTCGATCTGGTCTTCCACTATCTGAAGTTTATAATACTTTCCAAGATATAAAAAGCCTTCACCGTTAACAAACTCTTTAGCGTTAACTTTTGGGTCTCGGGCTTCTACTTCTTTTTTCTTTTTAATAATCCAGTTGTAGTGCTTTCGAATAACCGCCTGAATGGTGCTTTCACTTACTCTGTAAGGCGCTCTAACTATTAAAGTAGCGTTATCGGTTACTTCCAGAGCAATGGTCTTTCTTTTGGTGCGAATTATTTTTTCAATTTTTATATCCATGTTTTTCACTTCCCGTAGTGATAATAGGCAAGTTCCAGAAGTTTTTGCGTTATTTCGTTTCTTTTATTAAATATTACTTTTGCTAAGCTATCGGCATGATAGGGAGCAGGATTTTCAGCAACACCCTTACCGGTAGAAGATTTTGGAACTAATTTCTGCAGCAGGTGGTTTCCTACATAGGTTTTTAACCGCTTTTGCTTGGTGTAGCTTTCCCAGAAGTCAACCGCTTTGGTTTCTCTCTTAATTATTTCAATTACGTCTCTGGTTAAATCAACAAGAAAATTAATTTCTTCCTCACTCAGCTCATTAAATGCTTTCTGCCCAAATAACTCCTTTTTCAGCAGGCCAAAAAACGGCATTTCTTTCTTAGGTTCAAACCCAAAGGTATTTTCTACTTCCCGGCCCTTTTGAATTTCCTCCCTAAATCTTTCTAACTCTTCGGCAAGTATTTCCCACTTCTCGTGATATTCTTCCAGCAGTCTTTTTAATCTATCGGAAAATCTTTCATATAGCTCCGGGTCTTCTTCAAAATGATCAACAATATGTTCTTTAATAGCTGTTATCAATTCCTGAGCTTTAACTTTAGCTGGCTTTCCTTTTAATTTATTTAAAAACTTGTCATCTAAAAGCGGGGTAGGAGGAATTTTCGGATCAATTCCCTTTGATATGATGTACTCTTCTACGATCTCCCTTATTTTCCGGCTGGCATCGCTTATACTCAATTTACTGTCACGATACCGATTCCGGGCTGCTTCTTTGATGAAACTTAATATCTTTAAATCTGTTAGATATTTTAAGGCCTCAGCATCCGGAAGAACCGCATCCATTGCCCGATTGAAGTTTCGAACCAGCATGATAAATTCATTTCTGATTTTTTCGTCAACTAAAAGGTCAATGCAATCATTAACCTGAGACCGCCAGTCTTTAAGGCCATTTTTGGCAAAAAATTCTTCGATCTGTCTATGGGTATAATGCAAATTAGCAATACTTTTTGCTTTATTAATAACAACCTTAGAGATTTCGGCTAAATCTTCATCGGCATAAATTGCCAGCGCTTCTTCTAAATGTTTTAAAACGCCAACATAATCCACCACATAGCCGCAGGATTTGTTTTTGTAAACCCGGTTTACCCGGGCTATTGCCTGCAGTAAGTTATGGCCTTTTATTACATTATCAAGATACATAACCTGTTCTATCGGAGCATCAAAGCCGGTAATCAGCATGCTCTGAACTACTAAAATGCCTACATCCCCCGATATGCCACTCTCGTTAACTTTACCAAAGGGAAGGCGAAAACTCTGGATTATTTTTTCGTGTTCCACCGGATTGGTATAGGGCTGATAGATAGCTTCATCGTTCTGCTTACCGGAGATTACGACTCCTACTTTTAACTTTTTCAGCGTCTCCAGGTCTACTTTCTGGTTCTGGCTCTTTTCCAGCTCAGCAATTTTTCCTTTTAAGGCATCTTCTAAGGCCTTTTTATATCTTACCGCTGCTAAACGGGAAACGGTAACCACCTGGGCTTTAAAGCCATTGGGAAAGATATGCGTCACATAATGGTCGATCATGTCTTTTGCTTTATCCCTGATTACTTCTTCTGCTTCAAGATAGGCCTTCCAGGTATATTTGCCTAAGATTTGGCGTTTTGTTTCCTGATCAGCATCCCGGAAGACATCCTCAAATTTGGCATTGGCCGCTTCTTCATCGGAAAGTTCGGCACTGTGGACCCGGCCTTCATAAACTATTTCTACGGTAACACCATCGTCTACTGCCTGCCGGATGCTGTATTTATCTATGTACTGGCCAAATTCTTGTTCAGTCTTGTCAATCGGAGTTCCGGTAAAAGCTATTCTAACCGCATTGGGAAGGGCGTTCCTTAAATTGGCTCCTAAAAGCTTGTACTGAGTACGGTGCGCTTCATCAATCATTACCAGGATATCGGGCGATGTATTTAATACGGGAAACTCCCGTTTTAAATCCCGTTCCTGAAACTTATGCACCATGGCCATAACCAGGTCGGGAGTTTTGGTTTTTAAAAGCTGTTTAAGTTCATCGATGCTTCCCGCAAGATTTACAGTAAAGCCAACGCTTTTTGAGGTGTCTCTTAACTGCTGTTCTAATTCTTTCCGGTCGGTTATAAAAACTATCTTGAAACTACCAAATTCCGGCTGGTGGTACATTTCCCGGACCATGTACATCATGGTCAGCGACTTTCCCGACCCCTGGGTGTGCCAGACAATCCCGCCCCGCTCAATCGGAGTTTTCCCCTCTTTTAACCGTTTAACCATCTTTTTCACAGCTCTAAACTGCTGGTAGCGGGCAACTACTTTGATTACACCGCCTTTGGAGTCTTCTTTAAAAATGGTAAAGGTGTGCAGTAAGTCGAGGAAATTCTGTTTTGAAAGCATTCCGTGAATTAAAAGCTGCTGACTGGTAACAACACCGTCAGGATTTACTTCGGACAGGGCATAAGGATAGGGGTCTTTCCACTCTACAAAATGTTCAAAGTCCGAGGTAATGGTGCCGTATTTGGCTACCTGATTGGAAGTGGCAATCATAAAAACATTGTACCAGAAGAGTTTTTCGTTTCCTTCTTTAACTCCCCGCCTGTTGGAGTAGCGCATGAGCTGGGTTATAGCTTCGGTCAGGGGATCGGCAATCGCCGGGGATTTGCACTCCACTACCACCAGAGGTAAGCCGTTTACAAAGAGAACGATATCGGGAATAATATGTTTTTCTGTGCCCGGAATGTTTACTTTATACTGCGATACAGCTAAAAAAGTATTATTTTCCGGGTTTCTAAAGTCAATAAATCTAACCGTGGGGCTTTTTTCACCGGTCCTGCGGTTTTCGGAAACAGAGGTGTTTTCTAAAAGTAAATCATGAATCTCCCGGTTGATTTCCAAAAATGAATTGGCCTGAGGAGTGGTAATCTTCCGCACTACTTCATTTATCTGGTCCTCCATAAGCCAAGGATTAATTTTTTTCAGGCTTTCTTTTAAAACGCCTTCTAAAACTACTTCTTTAAAGCTTTCTCTGAACTTAATCGACTCACCAAATGACGGTTCAAAAGCTGAATTAAATGAAGTAATCTCTTTTATCTCTTCGGGGTTATCTTTATTCTGCCGGTATACCTTCCAGCCCAGCCTTAGAAGCTGGGCTAAGAAGGGATTTTCTACATAATGCTCCTCATCAAGCTTACTGTACATTTGAGAAGCCTCCCAAACCAAATACTTAAAGCAGGGAATTAACCCTGACCCGCCCGGTCAGTAAATCTTCCATCAGGCCTTTTTTAATTCTTTCAAGCTTTTCTTTGTAAGCCTGTTCTTTTTCTATCGCTTCGTCGATTTGAGATAAAACTGCAGCAATGCGTTGCTGTTCTGGAAGAGGGGGAAGAATAAATATACTAGAATCAATAATTATTTTGCTTAGATTAGGTTGCCCGGAACCCTGTAAATTTGAAAGAGTTCTTTGCATAAAGTTAGTAAGTACATAAAATAAAAATTCATTGTATAATAGATTTTCATTTGGAATTTTTAAGGCAAGAACTGCTTGGTTGGTAGCCATATTATTTTTAATTATTCCCACTTGACCAGCAGTAGCTCCATACATTGCAACAACTACCGTATTCGCACGAACAATTTTGGCGTTTGAAAATCTAAGTCCCTTTTTCGTTATTTTTTCTTCTGTATCAAAAATATATTTTTTATTTATCTCCCCAGACTTAAGCCATCTTATGTTTCCTCCATAAAATTCAGGCTTTTCTCTGCTTGGAGTTCCACCTGCTGAAGAATCTACTAGTTCTCCTAATTTCACCACTTCCCACTCTTCCGGAATTCTCCCCAGCGGCGAATCCTTAAATTTATGGGTTTTTTCATCCCTTACCTGCCAGTTTTCCTCAATACCTTTTGTCAGTAACTCCTGCATTAACCCCTGTTTTAAGCGTTTATATTTTTCAATAATAGCGTCAGTTTTTTCTATGGCATTATCTACAGTTTCAAGGATTTCGGCGATTTTTTGTTGTTCAGATAATGTTGGCAATATAAGTTTAAAATCTCTAATTATTGGTAATCTTAAGGACTTTACAGTCGAACCAACAGCATTTTTTGAAAAGTACCCACGATAGTAAAAAATTGTATAATATAAATACTTGCCATTAACTTCTTTTTCCAAATCAAAAATAGCATAAGTTCTCTGATGTAAATTAAATTTTCCATCAAAGTATTTTGGAACAAACTCAACCCCTTCACCAGGTAATATAACTGCCTCACAATCAAAAATATAGTTGTTAATTAACTTGACTTCACCAGACCTATCAAATAAAGGATACATTCCATTTTCTACAGCATCTTGTACGTTGCTATTTCCTGTCTTTATAGAACTAACATCTCCCAACTTAACCCTTTTCCATCCCTCTGGCACTTTTAATTCCTCATTCATAGTAACACCCCAGTTTTTGCAAAAACTCATTTAGCTTATTTACTTCTTCATCCCTTGCTCTTGTAAGTTCAGAAAGCGATACCCTGTACTTATCCCAGAGATTTTCAAAAATCTTTATGATTTCTTTCTTTTCCGCATTTAGATACTTTTCAAGCTGCTTATCAATAAAATCATAAAATTTCTCCAGTAAAAGCTCTTTAACTTCTTCCTCGGTTAAGTTTTCTTTTCTTCGGGAAACTTCTTTTTCAAGATTTTTTTCTTTTTGCGTTTTTTGGCTACGGGCATTTTTAATTTCTTTTTCTTTTTCAGCTATTTTAGCCAATAACTCTTCCCATTTTTTAGCTTCTTTAATTGCCGATTCGCTCTTATTTTCCTTCAATTCTTTTACCAGCTCTTTTAGATGATTTTTTACTTTGCTTGCCGTTTTCTCTCCCTGCTCTTCTTCATCCCACTCTTCAACTTCATCTAAAAGTTCATTTAGTTCGCCTTCTACTTCCGCAATTTTACTTTCCAGTTCTTCTATTTCTTCGATTTCCTTCCCGAAATATTTTTCCTTAATCCTTTCATCATCCACCAGGTTTTTATTCCAGCCGGTAGCAGCTATACTCTTAAAATCATAAAGAAGTTCTTCCCACCAGTTCACGAAAACGCCGGCAATTTTAAACTCATCAAGAGTTCCAAGAGGCAAAAGTTTTTCCTTTAATTTATTCAGGGCAGCGTTTCTAAAGCTCCAGAGGTTATTTCTTCCGTAAAACTCTAAAATCTCCGGTTCTATTTCCTGCCACCAGTTTAAAAGCATTTCCTGATGTTTTGCTATGGTATTTTTCACTTCATTGGCATTTTCAATGACGTCTCTTATTTGACTTTTTTCTGCTATAAAATCTTTAAACTCTAAATAATGCTCATCTTTTTTTTCTAAAAGAATAGCGTAGGAAATTCCAAATTTTTTAAACTGCTCTTCATACCTTCTTACTTCCCGTAAAGGTACCCCGCCGACAAGGTGAGCCCGCACATCTTCTATCTCTGGCTCCGGAGAATTATCTACATATCTTCTGATGTTAAGATTAAAGTCATTTTCTTCAATTTCTTTTATATCAACCAGTCTTGAATAGCCAGGTATCTCCTTTTTCTCATCAAAGACATTTACAATTTTTTCGATATCTTCAGGGCGTAAGAAGTTTTGATTTCTTCCTTCTCCGTATTCCCGGTCGGCATTGATAAATAAAATTTTATTTTTTAAATGTTCGTGTTTATTTTTATTAATCACTATGATGCAGGCCGGAATCCCGGTATTGTAAAAAAGTTTAGGTGGAAGCCCAATGATTGCTTCAATTATACCTTCTTTAACAATCCCTTCCCGGATTACCTTTTCCTGTCCACCCCGGAACAAAACGCCATGAGGCATAACCGTGGCCATAATCCCATCATCTTTTAAGCTGGCAATCATATGCTGTAAAAACATTAAGTCAGCTTTTTTGCCGGTTTCGGGTGTAAAACCGTATTTAAACCGTTCGGGATACTGCATGTTTGCCTGGGTATAATTTTCGGAAAAAGGGGGATTGGCCAACACCCGGTCAAAGCGCTTGATATACCCGTTTTCTAAAAACATCGGAGTGGTTAAAACATCTTCATTTTCAATATGGGCATCTGAAATACCGTGTAAAATCATGTTCATTTTACAAATCGACCAGGTCAGTCCGTTTAGTTCCTGCCCATAAAGTCCTAAATTATAACGATCCTGCCCTTTCTCTTCTACATAGTGAAAAGCTTCAATCAAAAAGCCACCCGAGCCAACCGTCGGGTCGTAAACGGTCATGTTCTCGCCGGGTTTAACCAGCCTTACCATCAGTTTTTTGACACCGGCAGGAGTATAAAACTCGCCGCCTTTTTTCCCGGCCGAATCAGCAAATTCTTTTAAAAGATACTCATATGCTGCACCCAACAAATCTGGAAACTCAAAGCTTTCCGGAGTCAGAGTGTATTTATTGAAGTGATGGATAAGGTCAATTA
Source organism: Carboxydothermus ferrireducens DSM 11255 (assembly GCF_000427565.1). Lineage (NCBI taxonomy): Bacteria > Bacillati > Bacillota > Clostridia > Thermoanaerobacterales > Thermoanaerobacteraceae > Carboxydothermus > Carboxydothermus ferrireducens. Next base: position 7,978 of record NZ_KE386562.1, on the reverse strand, counting down.
ACTGCTGGTCTTTAAGCTTTATTTTTCCTTTAGTTGCGTTGAAATCAATATGCTTTAAAACGCCATCCAGCTCAGGGTTTGCTTCCTCTAAAGCAGCCAGAGCTTTATTCAACTGGTTCCCTACGTCCTCTTTTAAGTTAAGTATGTACTCCCAGCGGGCTTTTGGAGGTACATAAAAAATATCGTATGAATTGGGGTCTTCCGTTAATATCTCAATTTGTTCATCAGAAAAGCCTAAGGTTTTATACATGTTTTCCAGCTCCAATTTCTTAGCAGCAAAAACATCAGAGGTATATTTTAAAAAAAGCATACCAAAGATGTATTCCTTGTATTCGGAAGCATCCATTTTTCCCCGCAAAATATCTGCTGCTTTAAAAAGATGGGTCTCCAGTTGCGCTAATGTTATTTTTTCCGTTGCCACTGCCATTAACCTCACCCTTAATTTTAGAATCAATACTGTTATTCGCCAAAAATATATCTTTACCTGCTGTGCGTTAATGTTATTTATTATTTAGCAAATTATGCCTCTGGTCCAAATTACCCAGAGCTATAAAGTTGAGCCTTTGACCCGGGAACGTGATATTTTGCCATCAATGGCCAGGTAGTATAAAAACTGCCTGGTCGAATAAAGTGAACAAAATTTGCGGCCACTTAATTTGAGAAGTGATGGAGGTAAAGGAATACATATAAGAATTAGCTAATATATTAAATGCTTCATTATATTCAAATCCTTTACTCACTTTTCACACAATTCCTCCCAGAAGCCTTCGCTTCATAAAGCATGTCGTCTGCTCGTAAAAGAATGGTATCAATTGTATCCGATGGCCTATAACTAGCTACACCAAAGCTGGCCGTGGCATGCCCTACTTCTGGTAATGTCATGCTAATTAGTCTTTCTCGAAGCTCTTCGGCTAAACCTACAGCATCTTTTATAGAAGTCTCAGGCAAAAGAATTATAAATTCTTCTCCACCCCATCGTGCAAAACAGTCTGTTTTGCGTATCCTCTTCTTTACCATATCAGCAATGTTCTTTAGAACCATATCCCCTGCAGCATGACCGAAATGATCATTTACGCTCTTAAAATGGTCTATATCAAACATAATAACTGAAAAAGGTTTGCCATTTCGCCGTGTGCGTTCCATCTCCTGTTCCAGCATCTGCATGAAAAAGCGACGATTATAAACATTTGTCAATGGATCAGTTATGGATTGCTGATAAAGCAATTCTTCAATTTTTTTGCGTTCGGTTACATCTCGCACAATTCCTACTGCATGCCACGCATCTCTTATTCTTACAGCAGATAGCGAGAGTTCTATATCAATTTCGTGACCCTCTTTATGTTTTGTTTTTAATTCAATCGTTTTTCCCGCCGCACTCCCTCTACCACTTAATTGAAATTTCTTGAACGCTTCTTTATATAACTGATAAAGACGTTCATCGTGTATCATAAACCTGTGCAGTTCTTTGCCCATTACTTCTTCTTTAGTATAGCCAAATATTCGTTCTGCTGCAGGATTCCAGAAAGTAACTTCCCCTTTATTATCAATCATAATAATAGCGTCTCCTGCAGATTTCATTATCGTGCTTAAAATTTCGTTCCTTTCCTGCAGTTCTCTTTCTAACGTTTTCTGTTTTGTTACATCAATTACAATTGCCATATATACTTTTCCTTTTGCGGACTCTATAAGCAATAAACGCACTTCGACAGGATAAGTAGAACCATCTTTCCTGCGATGAATTGTGTTAAAGATAATAATTTCTTTTTCCCCTTCGTATAGAGGAGCAAGGAGTTCCTTAAAGCTTTGCATGTCAAATTCAAGCTTCAAATCAAGGGGGGTCATTTCTTTCAGCTCTTCTAAGCTGTATCCCAAATTTTCTCTTGCCCTGCGGTTTGCAGAGATAAATTTTAATGTTTTAGAGTGAAATATATACATTTCGTTCGGAGAATTCTCAAAAAGATGATGGTAAAACTTTAATTCCTTTTCAGCATACCAGCGTTCAGTAATATCAAAAATTATTAAATAAAGAAGCTCTTTCTTTTGATAGTTGACAACAGTTGAATATATCTCCACAAAACGCTTTTCACCGTTTGCTAATCGTTGTATGCAAATACAGGGGTTATAGCTGCGTTTAAACGTTTCTATGCAGTTTTTATCATTATTTATGACAGAAGTAATGTTAATTTTACCAATATCCATCTCTACAAGAGTCTCTTTTGGGTAACCGTAGAAACGGCAGGCAGACTTGTTAGCATCCACAATTCGTCCTGACTTTGGTTCAATAAGTAACATAATCGCCTCATTGGTTTCAAACATATTTCGGAACAGTTCTTCGCTTTGTTTGACCATCATATTTGCTTCGTGAAGTTTAAGAGCCATTTCAACTGTTGATATAAGCACGTATTCGCCTACGCCTTTCAGTATGTAGCCATAGCCAGTAACCGACTTAATTTTCTCCATAATTTCTTTATTGGTATTAGCAGTAAGGAATATAACAGGAATGTCTTTAAATTGCTGTATTATACGAGCTGTTTCTATGCCATCTAATTTGCCCATAAGCTCTATATCCATAAGAATTAGAGCAGGGTTTTGACCGCTTTTAGCTTTTTCCACAGCTTCTTCGCCTTGCCGCACTATTTCTGTTTCATATCCATACTTGTTCAAAATATCCGCTGTTATCTGTGCATTAAGCCTGCTGTCTTCTACAATCAGGATTTTCTTAGGCATAACTTCATTCATAAAAGAAGACCCCCTGCTTTAAATCGGTATTTACCATAATTTTATTTTTTAATCATGCAATTCAAATAAAAAACTCAATAATTTACATACTTACTTCTTAAATTGAAACATTAATTTTTTTCCGTTCAGGGCTCTTCCATATACCAGCTTTTTCCATACTACCAAAAAGTCCTTTAGGTAATGTTGCAACTATAGATAATGCTCCAAAGCAGAAGAAAAAGAGTGGATACCAAGGAATCCAAAAAAGTTCTTTCCAAAGTTTCTTATCATACTGATGATTAACAAAAATTGCTACAATAAATTGAGTTATACATACTAAAGATATTATAGAACCATACCATTGTGGAAAAGGTGATACAAAAAAATAAAAATCCGTGTGGAAAATAAAATTTATAAGCCAAATTATTGAACCAATAACAAATGAAATACCCCATACACAACTCAACATGAACTCAAGATAAATAAGCCAAAGCCTTCGGTATTTCCAAGAAGTAAAAACATCTTTATGTATTCTTAGCAATTGCCAACCACCTAAAGCCCATCTTCTTCTCTGTTTAAAAAATTCTTTTAAATTTGACGGCACTTGTATATAGGCAATTGCTTGTGGCACAAACCATACTTCATAAAAATGTTTTTGTATTCTCCAAGTTATATCTATATCTTCTGTTGCAGTAAACGGTGAAAAACCTCCAATCTCCTTCAAAACTTTGGTGTTATAAGCAGCAAAACAACCTGAAACTGTTAAAACTCTACTAATTACCCTCTGTGACCTTTTTATTAGGCTAATTATGGAGGCAAATTCGGCAGCTTGCAGTTTTTCCAAAAAATATTCTTTATTCATTACGATAGGATTTCCTGTCACTGCACCTAGTCTTGGTTGAAAAAGAAAGGGTTTTACTATCTCATATAGTGAATTTTCTACGATTATAGTATCCGCATCAATAATAACGGTAATTGGCGTATTTACAAAATTAAATAAGGCATAATTTAATGCGTTTGCTTTTCCGCTGTTTTGAGTTAACCTTAACAAATGAAAATTATTAGTTTTATAAACGAATTTTCTAATAATATCAGCAGTAGAATCTGTTGATGCATCATCAATGAATATTACGTGGTAGTCAGGATATTTAAGTTTAGTTAATCGTGTGCATAAATTAGCAATTGTGTTCTCTTCATTATAGCAAGGTACTAAGATTGTAATTGGAGGATAATTAATGTTAGATTCTGGTTTTTGCGTCTGTTTTCTTTCTCTACGTGCCCAAAAATAAAGTCCACCTATTATCCAAACAATGCTCATGATAATTGGATAAAAGAAAATAAAATACGCCAATATATCAGAAATATTTTTTTATCTTTAATTCATTCTAATGAATTATTTCTTTTATTTTTTGTGCATTTACATCGAAAACTGCTTCTTTCCATGATAAGTTTGTTACCGAATTATCGGGGTTTAAACTTTCTAATTTTCTTTTGTTTTTAGAAAAATAATTTTTATAATTATACTTTGCCCACAGAATCATTGTTAGAAATACTGCAATTGCATAAATTTGTATCTTAAAAATTGTATAGACAGTATATCTCATACTTTGTGGTATTAATAATTCTTTTTTCCATAAAAGCGAAATTAAAAACCATCCAATTGCGATTATTACATTGTTTATTAAATATAAGATTACAGTCCATGCCGCAAAAGTTAAAATTAAATTTCTCATAAAACGAAGTGAATTTTTTATTTTGAGAAATTTATCTTTCTTCATTTGCAGAACTCCTTTAATCGCAATACTGTTTCTACCCACATAAAATAACCATACCTTGCTCGAAGCTCATGGCCAATTAGAAAAGGAATTTTTATCCTGGCAAATAAACGGAGAAAAAATTTGAAGAAGGAGAAAAAGGAAAAGTCTTCGAGCAAGATTTACGGAGCTGATGCCCCCCTCACCGAAGACTTTCCCATAACAACGCACTTCGATCGTAAATTATTTTGGAACTTATCTTGCCCAGAAGCGGCCAGTTTTAGAAGAGACCTATGAAATACCAAGCCTTATTTTCCTGAATCTAAGGATAAAATTGAACGTTTTAACCGTAACGTTGAGGCTTTATAGCCGAAATAGAGCTGCAACACCCTAAGACCTTCGCAGAACTTAACCAGCTTTTTGCGATTTGGGTTGAAGAAAGGTATAACCACCACCCGCAAAGCTCTTTAAACAATGAAACTCCGGCTAACCGTTTCCAGAAGGTTACCCTGCGTTTCCGGTTTTTAAGCCTCTTGAAGAATGCCGGAAAGCTTTTCTCTGTGATACATCCTGTTTTATCTACCAGGCGACTTGCTTGCTGATCTCTGTTACGACCCTTTTGACTTAGAAAGTACCCAAGCCGTCCACTTGCTGACACCAAGTGCATTCGCTATTGTTTCGTAGTGAACTGGAACATTCGTTTTTGGGAATAGATCAATTAATTTCTCTAAAAATTACTTGCTGCATTCGGTCAAAATCATACTTAGCTACCCCCAAAAAACCAAAATAGTTTACGAACACTATTCTATTTTCAATTTTAAAATGTGTCAAGAATTTAGGTAGCCTTTGTTATTAATCTGTGATATTGTCACCTTGTAGATTATCGTGATAAAATTCGCTTATGAAAAACGAGTTGTTCTTACAGTTATAACAAAGGTAATTAATGGGAAATTCAAATAGATGCTTTCACGTTTAACTGGCTTAATATCAGGGAAAACCTCACTTTCCATGGCTATATTGATGATGCTACTGGTAAAATAACTCTCTTTACCTAAAGGTTCAAAGGTTGTAACTGATAAATTCAGAAAAAATAAGAGAAAGCGCCCCTCATAAAAAGAGACGCTTTCTCTCGTTGAACAAATGGGACGGAAAGTAAAAAATTTTACTAACAAATATCAATAAATGATAAGCGGCTTAATTACCCCATCTTCCTTAGTTTTCATAAGATTAAATGCTTTTTCTAACTCACTAAATTTGAATTTATGAGTTGTTAATGGAGTTGGGTCAATTTTCCCCGTCTCAATCAGTCTAAGTAAACGGCTAAGGCGTTCTTTGCCGCCCGGGCATAATCCTGTTTTAATATTCTTTTCACCCATTCCTACCCCCCAAGCTAAACGGGGAATCATAACATAATCGCCCTTTGAATGGTAGCCGGCATTAGAAATAGTGCCACCGGGTCGGGTAACCTTTACGCAAGACTCAAAAATTATTTGCGACCCTACCGCATCTATTGCGGAATCAACTCCTTTTCCACCCGTTAATCTCAAAATCTCCTCCACCGGGTCTACTTTTGTAAAGTCAACAATAATATCAGCCCCAAAATGTTTAGCAAGTTCCTGGCGTTTGGGGACTGACTCCACAGCAATAATTAAACCTGCACCAAGTTTTTATTTTGAAATTTCAGATAATACACCGGAAAACTCCGCAAACGCTTACGCTCTTTTGTCTTTAACTCTTACCTGTATATTTATTCCATATGATATTTTATTCATTAAAGGTTTTAGCTTCAACAATTTTCTTTACTGCAAATTAAGAACAAAAAAATCACCGATTTGCTACATCAATCGGAGATTAACTATTCCGGTAATCTTATAAAATTACACAAAAAGTAATACTTATTCTTCTAATTTTTAAGCTACAAAAACTAAATAAGTAAAAAAACCCCGAAGCCTTAAAACTTCGGGGAGAGGAGGATTATTGGATATCCACTTTAAATCCTCGCAGGTTATCCTGCGCCTTCTTGAGCCTGATGTTTAAAATGCCGTTTTTATATTCAGCAGTAGCTTTAGCAGGTTCTACTTCTACCGGCAAGTACACTACTCGCTCAAAGCTGCCTGCAAATATTTCCTTGCGGTAGAATTTATCGTTTCTCGCTTCTATTTCATCTTTAACGTGTCCTTTAATAATTAGATGATCGTTTTGGACATACAGCTCAATCTGGTTCTTATCTTCTATGCCAGGGAGTTCTGCCTTAACTAATATTTCATCGCCTTCATCAAGAATATCTACCCTTGGGATTGACACACCTCTACCAATCGGTGCAAAAGCTTCGGCAAACAGGCGATTTAAATCTAACACTTCTCTAAACGGATCAAATCTTCTCATGAGCATGGCTACCACCCCCTGTCATAGATTTTTAGGTTTTATTTTTATTTTAACTTTCCTTGACCTTCCACTTATAATTATTGACTTTTCCTGACTTTTGTGCAAGAAAAGTTATTTTTGAAAAATAAACGTTATCGCTGTTTATTGCTGATTAAAATTATATATCAATCATTTGCTAAATATTTCTTGGTATTTTATTTCTTTCCTCTTATTGACGTATTTCCGCCAAATACTTTATAAGCACTTCCTCAAAATTTGCTGCAGTTCCACAGTAAGAATCAAAGAATAATTTCCTAAACAATAAAATAGTCGTCGAAATAAATAGTCCTTTTTCGCCGTTTATACTTTGGACCCACTAACATCCCAAATAAAAAACCTCCGATATGGGCCCACCACGCTATCCCAAAGCCAAAAACTGGGCCAAATAAAGTTAAGATGCCATTGGATAGCTGCGAGATATACCATAAGCCAATATAAATGAAAGCCGGAACGTCAATAAAAATTGGGATAAAAATTAAAAAAAACAAAGTCACAATTTTAGCAAAGGGAAAAAGGACAAAGTAAGCCCCCATCACTCCGGCAATTGCTCCCGAAGCCCCAACTGCAACAATGTCCGAAGTAAAATTAAATACGTAATGCGCTGTCATTGCTACAATCCCGCTTAAAAAATAAAACAATAAAAATTTTAAGTGCCCCATGCGTTCTTCCACATTATCCCCAAAAAGCCAGAGAGCCCACATATTGCTAATAAGATGCATAAAGCTTCCATGTAAAAACATACTGGTAAAAATGGTTACTCCACTCCAGACTACCTCTGATAATAAACCTTGTCTTAATCCTTCGGTCAGGCGCAGGGGAGTAAAACCAAAGGTATGCAAAAAAAGCTCGCTCGTCTCCCGGGGAAGTGAAATTTGAAAAATAAATACAAGCACATTGGCCAGGATTATTAAAATTGTCATCACCGGAAATTTTCGGCTCGGGTTTACATCTCTTAAAGGTATCATCTTTATTCTCCTTTTCTCTTTACAGAGTTAATTTAGATTGGAGGCTTTAAAGTCGGGGGTAGAGATAATAGAATTTACTTCTTTTTCATCAAAGATAGTCATAAAAATACTTTTTTT
>NZ_ATYG01000053.1:0-1666 GCF_000427565.1 Carboxydothermus ferrireducens DSM 11255 | reverse complement strand
TCCCGAGTTTGTCAGTTAATTGCGAAAAACGGCCTAAAAAAGCCCGCAAACCCTTGAAAATACTGCATCGATTTTTTAAACCTTTCAAAAATGTAGGGACAAATTATTTTTAGATATAGCCTTGAAAATATAGATTTATGCTTATAACTTATGGTACAATATGCATAGATAACCTTTTTGGAGGGGTTTCTATGCATCTTAAAGTAGTTAAAGCAGGGAATTACGAATATGTGCGTTTGGTTGAAGCTTACCGGGAAAACGGTAAAGTAAAACATAAAGTTATCCTTAACCTTGGACGTAAAGATTTGATTGAAGGTAATCCTTCGTTTAAGCGGTTAGCAGAACGTTTAGCCGAAATTGCTAATGGCTCTTCTACTCTCAAAATTTCCGGTGCAGCTCAATTTTCAGAAGGAACTTTACGCAATTATGGTTTCATCGTTTACCGCAAACTCTGGCAGCTATTTGAGCTAAACAAATTTTTCGCTGATTTGGCAAAAAAACATCCGCGCCTGCAGTTTGATTTAAATTCAGCTTGCTTTTTAATGGCAGTACAGCACTTGTTATCACCCAAAAGCAAACTGGCTACTTATCTTAATCGTGAACAATATCTTGGAATACCAGAGATTGACCTAAATCATCTATACCGGAGCCTGGATCTTCTTGCAGAAAATAAAGAGCTAATTGAAAATTACGTCTTTGAAAAAAATTGTTCTCTTTTCAACATGAATGTGGATGTAGTTTTCTATGATGTTACTACTTTTCATTTTGAAAGTGTTAGAAATGATGAGCTTCGGGACTTTGGTTTTAGCAAAGACAATAAAATCAATGAAGTCCAGGTAGTAATGGGTCTATTGATTGATAGCGAAGGACGCCCTATTGGCTATGAACTTTTCCCGGGGAACACCTTAGACAGTAAAACCTTGGCCAAGTCTTTAGAAAAGCTCAAAAAACGTTTTAACATCCGGCAAGTAGTCATTGTGGCCGACCGTGGGTTAAATAGCAAGCTAAACCTGAAATACATCAAAGACCTGGGTTATGACTACATTGTAGCTACAAGACTCAAGAAAATGCCCCAAAGCATACTTGCAGAAGTGTTTAACCCGGAAGGTTATGAAACTTTGAAAATGGCCAATCCTTTCTCTGAAGAAGAAAATCTGGATGACTTTGAACAATTTCGTTATAAAGTTCTTGACCACATAAACCGGATTAAAGATGAAACAGGCGTAATTTACGAACTACCCGAAAAATTAGTAATTACTTACTCGGCAAAACGAGCTTTAAAAGATGAAGAAGACCGCAAACGCTTAATTGAAAAGGCAGAGAAATTGCTTCTTGAGCCAGCAAGGATTAAGGCCAGTAACAAACGCGGTGGCAAAAAATTCATCAAACATCAAAGCGAAAATGACCAATTCTTCTTGGACGAAGAGGCTATTGAAAAGGATAAACGCTTTGACGGTTATTACGCCATTCAAAGTAGTCGTTTAGATTTAGATGCTAAAAAGGTGCTTGAAGCTTACCATACCTTATGGAAAATCGAAGAATCTTTTCGTATTATGAAGAGTACTTTAGAGGTACGGCCTATTTTTCACTGGACAGAAAAACGCATCAAAGGCCATTTTGTTGTTTGCTTTTTAGCCTTTCTCCTTGAAAGAACCTTGGAATTCCG
>NZ_ATYG01000052.1:0-1746 GCF_000427565.1 Carboxydothermus ferrireducens DSM 11255 | reverse complement strand
TTATCAGCGAAATTAACCGGTACAGCTTTATCTACTGCTACGCCATTTTCATAAACATAAACCACATCTTCATCAAAACGGACTTCAATTTTCTGACCGATAAAACGCGGAGAAACCTCATAAAGCTTAGTGTTTACCGAGATAGTGCCATCATGTTTCACCTTACGCATTTCCCTTTTCAAAAACAACGGATCAAGGGAAGCGGGGTCATTGATCATCCGTACCTGACTTACCTGAGATAAATAAACATCTAAAGGAGTCATACCCAGAGAGGCATGGATTTTTCGGTGGTAATCTTCCTCTAACCACTGCCAGAACCGGCGGTTTAGCTCCTCTAAAGAAGATACCGGTTTTTCTTTCAGCAAAGCAAAAAAAGGAAAGTCTTTAGCTTTTTGCCATTTTGCACAATATACGGACCAACAGACATATCTCCCTGCCAGAAAACATTAACCGTATCATAAGAAAACCTTTTGCGTTCAGGGGATTTGGGGGACTCATTACCGACCAAACCATACTTTTTCAGTAGCCTATAAACCGTAGCATAGGAAACATCCTTAGGTAAAATCTCACCCCTATCCACTAAGCGTTCATAAAAAACGGAAGCAGGCAAATCCCTGAGCTCTTTTCGTAAAGCTATTAAATACTCTTCCTGCTCCCGGGAAAGCACTCGATGTTTTCCCCGATCCGAGCGAATCTTAGGCTTAAGGCCATCAAAACCAAACCGGCGGTAAGAAAGAAGCCAGCCGGCCAGAGTTTTAGGAGTAAACTCTTTAGGGCCATAAAAAGGCACCTCATGAACCTTAGAGCAAATTTGGGCAAAATACTCCTGCTGATTAGACACTTGACCATTTAGAACAGGAGCCAGAAGCCCATAGCGAAAAAGAGCCACCTTTTCACGCACTTTTTCATCCATAAAGACCCTCCTTATAGAAGGAGGCTAACCGGTTAACCATCCATGAAAACATTTTAACCTGGGAGGAAAAAGTATACCACGCAAAAGGTTTGTGGAAGCAAAAAATAGTTTTCAGGAGGGAGAAAAAATGATAGAATTAACTTGCCATAAAGTTAAGTGGGAAATGTCCGATGCCCCTTCTCAGGAGGGGAGCTTTGCCCAAAGCCAGGAGCATTTCCACCAACTTTATGGCTTTTTCTTTTGGGTTAAAAGGAAAAACGCCTCTAAAGCCAGTATCACGGAAAAACATCTCGATACGGGTTAGATTTTTCCTAAATCTTCGACTAAAAAACTCCAATAACTGGCGATAACCCATGACTTTTCGATAAAGGAAATAATTCTTAAGTTTTATCAAAATAGTAGCCACAGTATGCTGAAAATACGGAAGTAAGAAAGAAGGGATTATTGAGACGGTTTTACCACAGGAAGGACATTTCAAGCGGCAAATAGGGATGGAAAAAATTATTATTAGTAATGGCATTTCTATTATAGAATCCATGCCGTAACAGTCTAATATGCCCTTTACAATGCGGGCAAATGTCAACATCGGGAAAATCATTCTTTTTGCCCCGCCGGGCATATTCCCGGACAGATAAGCCAAAATCATAAAAAATCATCAAAATAAATCACCCCAAATATTTTGCAAAAATTATAGCAAAATATTTGGGGTCTAAAAAGGCTAAACCGCTGTTTTATTTTGAAAAATTTCCGAGGGTTTTGGAGAAGATAATTTGCTAAATAACAATATTATCTTGGTTTATAACCCACAATGGTTCTACCTAAACTATTTCCCT
>NZ_ATYG01000051.1:0-1920 GCF_000427565.1 Carboxydothermus ferrireducens DSM 11255 | reverse complement strand
GGCATTAAGAAGGTTTAGGTAGAACCATTGTGGGTTATAAACCGTGGATACCGTCCAGCAGAGAACGGGTTCTTCGCCTGTTTAGGTAGAACCATTGTGGGTTATAAACGTTTTCCTGCTTCTTGCTTTTCTTCTTTTTCGGTTGGTTTAGGTAGAACCATTGTGGGTTATAAACGCCTAACAACTGCGGTTTTGGGATTGTTAAAAGAACAGTTTAGGTAGAACCATTGTGGGTTATAAACAATCTTTAGCAACTGTTCGTAAGAAAAGCTGTCGGGCGTTTAGGTAGAACCATTGTGGGAGTTAAGTCCATATAATTGTGTAAAAAGGGGAATTTAAAAAAGGTTGAGCCATTCCCACCCTCTGGTTAGAATTAAAGGTGACCAAACCAAAAACCTAACTGGAGGGATGAGAAATGGCTCAATATAATATTACCATTGATTCCGAAATTTTGCATCACCTCTTTCTCAATGGAGCAAAAGATGAAGGAGTAGCTAAACTTTTAGAATCCGTGCTTAATCAAATACTCCAAGCCCAGGCCAAAGAGCAAATCAAAGCTGACCCTTACGAAAGAACTGACGAAAGACAAGATTATCGCAATGGCTATTATCCAAGAAATTTAGTTACCCGTGTAGGTACGCTTACCTTAAGAGTTCCAAGACTTAGAGAAGGTAAATTTACTACTGATATCTTTCGCCGTTACCAGAGAAGCGAACAGGCACTTTTACTGGCATTAATGGAAATGGTGGTTAATGGCGTATCTACCAGAAAAATTGAAGAGATAACTTATGAACTTTGCGGTACAGAGTTTTCAAAGTCTACAATTTCAGAACTCTGTAAAAACCTTGACCCGATTGTAACCAGCTGGAATTCAAGGCCTCTTAGAGAAAAAAGCTACCCCTTTATCATAGTTGATGCTATGGTCATAAGAATTAGAGAAGATGGCCGTGTCCGTCAACGGGGCGTATTAATTGCTGTTGGTGTAAACGAAGAAGGTTACCGGGAAGTATTAGGGATTATGCTTGGCGACAGCGAATCAGAAGAAAGCTGGAGTGAATTTTTTTCCTGGCTCAAACAAAGAGGTTTACATGGCGTTGACTTAGTAGTTTCTGACCATCATAACGGCTTAAGACGAGCTATTCGTCAGCACTTCCAGGGAGCAACCTGGCAGCGGTGCCAAACCCATTTCATGCGCAATATTCTCGATAAAACCCCAAAAGCTTTACAAAAAGAAATCCATGCCAAAGTAAGAGCTATACTTGAAGCTCCGGATACAGATACCGCAAGAATGTTACTAAATCAGGTACTTGATGAGTATAGAACTAAGGCGGCTAAGGCCATGGATATTTTAGAATCTGGTTTTGAAGATGCTGTAGCTGTTTTAGAACTTCCTGAACGGTATCGCAAAAGACTTCGTACCACTAATAGTTTAGAACGCTTAAACGAAGAAATCCGCCGGCGCGAAAGGGTAATTAGGATCTTTCCTAATCGGGAATCGGCTATCCGCTTAATTGGTGCTTTACTAATGGAACAAGATGAAAAATGGGCCTCGAGTAAAAAATACTTGGACATGGCCGAATATTTTGAATGGCAGAAGGAAGTCTCAAAAAAATCAGGAGAAAAGGTTATTCCAATAAGATAGACTTTATCACCACCGGCGACTGTTCATAACCGCCGGAGGACCTGGGGTCAAGGACGGGTAAAGCCCGGCGACAGCGTATCCTTGACCCCTTAAGGGCCGGAGGCGGTATCCTAGATAAGCGGTGGTGATTAATCACCTGGATTCTAACCAGAGGGATTTTTACACAAAAATTTGGACTTGATCAAAAAAAGTATTTTTATGACTATCTTTGATGAAAAAGAAGTAAATTCTATTATCTCTACCCCCGACTTTAAAGCCTCCAATCTAAATTAACTCTG
>NZ_ATYG01000050.1:0-3190 GCF_000427565.1 Carboxydothermus ferrireducens DSM 11255 | reverse complement strand
CTCCAATTATTCGCCATTATCTAAACAAATTCCTTTTCTATTTGGCCACGAAATCTGAGCATTGGACGGTTATTTTATGTGAGTAGAAACACTTAAATCATTTATTTTCTTTCTCAAAATATCTTGCAAAAAATCGCTATTTGCTGGATGGTAACATTTTAAAGCTGTTTCTTGTAGTTTTGCATTTTTAAATGTCTTCCAAATTTCTAAATTGTTATTTCGATTCAATAAAATATTCGTCTTTCAAATTGGTGGGATTAGTCTCATCGATAATTAATTCTTCAGGATAGTTTGTAAGCTCTATCCCTATTCTAAAAAAATCCTTACCTTCACTTGCTGTTTTCACATTCAGATCATTTTTATCAATCTTAACATTCCCTTTTCCTTCATTAAAAAAAATATCTAAAGCCTCAAAAATAGATGACTTTCCAGCATCATTTTTACCAATAAATGCCGTAAAATCTGATATATCAACTTCATGTAATCCATAATAACCTCTAAAATCTTCTAAAAAAATTTTAACTAACTTCATACCTTCTCCCCTTTATTTTTCAATATTATCAATATTTTTATTTTTGATCGGCTACACTTCCTTATAGATTGATGAGTTAGAACATAACCATTTTGGGCTGATCGCAACGGCATCTTCTAGAATTTGAAACCCATTGCCTATTTTTTAGCCTAAATCGGATAGGTTGTTTATTTATGCCATGTGATTTACAAATTGTACAAAACCGTTTTCCTGGAGCTGTCAAGAAAGCAGTTCCCGGTCTTTCTCGAAATCTACCGTCGCTTCTAACCCATATAACAGAGGTTCCTTGCGCAGCTGCAGTGATAGCTTTATAAGCATAAGCATTCGCATCTGACCCATGATGCGGCGCTGTTACAATCGAATTTTCCAAGTAAGGAAGTTGGATCCATTTTAAATCCGAATCTGCAGTAAAAAGAATTCCCGGAATATCACTTGATAATTTTGCAAAAAATACTAGGCTTTCTCGGTTTGCTGTTGTAAGAGATAAAAACTCAAGCAACACTTCTGGTGGACAAGGTTTTATTTGAGTAATTTCCCTTGCATTTAACGGTTGCAAAATCGGATTTTTATGCAAAAGACCTGGATGAGTATAATTGTACTCGAACCAACGAACAGGAATTCCTCTATGATAGGCTGCTTCTGCAATTCGACGAATGCGCAAACCTGCTTCTATCGCCTGCCAAAAAAGTTCTTTTTCCCAACTCCAGTGCATCCATAACCTTTTCCACATACGAATCAATCTCCAATCATAAAGTTCCCAATCTGCCCATAATCCCCTATTTGCCATCCCAATTTCAAATTCAAATGGCCAGTTTTCGTTTTCTTCTGCTGGCCTTTCTGTTAACCTCATGTGTTCTAGATTTTTCTCTGCAAGGTAATCACCAAGGCTTTCAAATATGGTTTTGTCATTCTTAAACTCATAATCCCAATACTCTTCCCTTTTGCTATCCGTAATTCTCCAGACCTGTTCCCAAAGCTCTTCTGCAATAACACTGATTGGTTTAACTAAGTGGGGTAATACCGCAGCCCAACGTCCCGGTAACCATATCTCTTTGCATTTAAGTCCGGATTCGATAAAACCAATTATTCCATTTGCATGGTCAGCATCGTTATGCGTACAAATTATTATGTCTACATTTTCTTTTTTTGTGAATTTACGGAACAAAAAAGCAAAATTTTTAATGGACCGACCACCATCAACAAGGATTGAAACAGTCGGGGTTTCTAAGAAAAACGCATCACCTTGTCCTACAGGAATGGCAATAAATCGCACCCTATCAGTATTTGCAGATGAAAACCTTAAATACATAAATTCCACTCCTTTTTGATATTACAACAAGATCATTCCCTTTTTTCATACTACATTTACATTAATTGACAACCCTCATCCTTCAAAAATTTTAGGGTTCCTATTAAATTACCTTAGTTTTTATAATTTTTTTACAATTAATTCTACAAATTTTTTCAATTCCTATTACTGTCTTACCAAATTTTGTCGCAAAAATTTTACATAATTCGACTTTATTGATCAAGTCCAAATTTTTTGTAAAAATCCCTCTGGTTAGAATCCAGGTGATTAATCACAGGCCAGAAAAGTATAAATAAAAGTTGAATTAATCAGGAATGTTTGTGAATTATCTTTGCATCGTTTAAAATGGGAGTTCTAAAAAGCAGAAATTTATTTACCTAATTAATGACTTTTTTCTTACTAGAAAAATAGGCAAATCGATCTAAGAAGTCTAAAATTTCTTTAAAATCATCTGGGCTTGAATATTTAATGTATTCTTTTGTTTTATTTTTTAAGTCACCAAAAATACCAAATAAATTATGACCTCTTACATACCTTTTTATATCTTCTATTTTATCCTTAGTTGGACGACTATCAAACAAAATATTTTTAATTTCTTCAGCCCTTTCATTACTATTCATTTTCTTTAAATAGTCAATAATATTTTTCTTGTTATTTTCAATATACTGTCTTATTTTGTTATAATAATCATCTTCACTTTTTATAATACCAATTTTTTGCAATACTTGAGGATTTAGAAAATAACTATCCATTGAACTATATTCTAAAACTAGTATTTTATTTCTAATTTCATTCAAATACTCTTCCCCTAAATTCTCTCTAAATTTGTTTAATAACTTATTTATGATTTCGTTTATATCTTTTGTGTCAGAATCACGTATTATCGCAAACTTATCTTTAAATGAAGTCTTGTTTAAAAATCTTATTGTCGCATATGTTTCAATATTATTACAACTTTTTGTATCAACAAAGTATATTTTTGATACATCAATATTATAAAAATGTGTAATAATATTTGCTATTCTCTCTTTGTCGTCTTTACCCTCAAGAAAAATTACAAAATCAGTATGAAGGATATCTTCTGTAGAATAACCCAAATCAAATAAAATTTCACCTAAGTCTGTTTTTTCTATAACTGTTTCATTGTTACCATTAATAGTAACTTTTCTTACTTGCTCTAATTCGAAATCTTTAAGTAATAGTGGTGAGTGGGTTGTAAAAAAGACTTGTTTAGTTAATGAAATATCATGTAATTGTGTTTGGCAATATAAAAATGCATAAAACGGCAAAGAAAAATGCAGAAAAAATATTGGCCATTGCCAGCGTAAAAAGATACATAAGAGTTAAAA
>NZ_ATYG01000049.1:0-5683 GCF_000427565.1 Carboxydothermus ferrireducens DSM 11255 | reverse complement strand
AATCTGCTGCTTGCAAACAAAAAAACCACCGCTACCAGCGGTGGTTTGTTTGCCGGATCAAGAGCTACCAACTCTTTTTCCGAAGGTAACTGGCTTCAGCAGAGCGCAGATACCAAATACTGTCCTTCTAGTGTAGCCGTAGTTAGGCCACCACTTCAAGAACTCTGTAGCACCGCCTACATACCTCGCTCTGCTAATCCTGTTACCAGTGGCTGCTGCCAGTGGCGATAAGTCGTGTCTTACCGGGTTGGACTCAAGACGATAGTTACCGGATAAGGCGCAGCGGTCGGGCTGAACGGGGGGTTCGTGCACACAGCCCAGCTTGGAGCGAACGACCTACACCGAACTGAGATACCTACAGCGTGAGCTATGAGAAAGCGCCACGCTTCCCGAAGGGAGAAAGGCGGACAGGTATCCGGTAAGCGGCAGGGTCGGAACAGGAGAGCGCACGAGGGAGCTTCCAGGGGGAAACGCCTGGTATCTTTATAGTCCTGTCGGGTTTCGCCACCTCTGACTTGAGCGTCGATTTTTGTGATGCTCGTCAGGGGGGCGGAGCCTATGGAAAAACGCCAGCAACGCGGCCTTTTTACGGTTCCTGGCCTTTTGCTGGCCTTTTGCTGGCCTTTTGCTCACATGTTCTTTCCTGCGTTATCCCCTGATTCTGTGGATAACCGTATTACCGCCTTTGAGTGAGCTGATACCGCTCGCCGCAGCCGAACGACCGAGCGCAGCGAGTCAGTGAGCGAGGAAGCGGAAGAGCGCCTGATGCGGTATTTTCTCCTTACGCATCTGTGCGGTATTTCACACCGCAATGGTGCACTCTCAGTACAATCTGCTCTGATGCCGCATAGTTAAGCCAGTATACACTCCGCTATCGCTACGTGACTGGGTCATGGCTGCGCCCCGACACCCGCCAACACCCGCTGACGCGCCCTGACGGGCTTGTCTGCTCCCGGCATCCGCTTACAGACAAGCTGTGACCGTCTCCGGGAGCTGCATGTGTCAGAGGTTTTCACCGTCATCACCGAAACGCGCGAGGCAGCTGCGGTAAAGCTCATCAGCGTGGTCGTGAAGCGATTCACAGATGTCTGCCTGTTCATCCGCGTCCAGCTCGTTGAGTTTCTCCAGAAGCGTTAATGTCTGGCTTCTGATAAAGCGGGCCATGTTAAGGGCGGTTTTTTCCTGTTTGGTCACTGATGCCTCCGTGTAAGGGGGATTTCTGTTCATGGGGGTAATGATACCGATGAAACGAGAGAGGATGCTCACGATACGGGTTACTGATGATGAACATGCCCGGTTACTGGAACGTTGTGAGGGTAAACAACTGGCGGTATGGATGCGGCGGGACCAGAGAAAAATCACTCAGGGTCAATGCCAGCGCTTCGTTAATACAGATGTAGGTGTTCCACAGGGTAGCCAGCAGCATCCTGCGATGCAGATCCGGAACATAATGGTGCAGGGCGCTGACTTCCGCGTTTCCAGACTTTACGAAACACGGAAACCGAAGACCATTCATGTTGTTGCTCAGGTCGCAGACGTTTTGCAGCAGCAGTCGCTTCACGTTCGCTCGCGTATCGGTGATTCATTCTGCTAACCAGTAAGGCAACCCCGCCAGCCTAGCCGGGTCCTCAACGACAGGAGCACGATCATGCGCACCCGTGGGGCCGCCATGCCGGCGATAATGGCCTGCTTCTCGCCGAAACGTTTGGTGGCGGGACCAGTGACGAAGGCTTGAGCGAGGGCGTGCAAGATTCCGAATACCGCAAGCGACAGGCCGATCATCGTCGCGCTCCAGCGAAAGCGGTCCTCGCCGAAAATGACCCAGAGCGCTGCCGGCACCTGTCCTACGAGTTGCATGATAAAGAAGACAGTCATAAGTGCGGCGACGATAGTCATGCCCCGCGCCCACCGGAAGGAGCTGACTGGGTTGAAGGCTCTCAAGGGCATCGGTCGAGATCCCGGTGCCTAATGAGTGAGCTAACTTACATTAATTGCGTTGCGCTCACTGCCCGCTTTCCAGTCGGGAAACCTGTCGTGCCAGCTGCATTAATGAATCGGCCAACGCGCGGGGAGAGGCGGTTTGCGTATTGGGCGCCAGGGTGGTTTTTCTTTTCACCAGTGAGACGGGCAACAGCTGATTGCCCTTCACCGCCTGGCCCTGAGAGAGTTGCAGCAAGCGGTCCACGCTGGTTTGCCCCAGCAGGCGAAAATCCTGTTTGATGGTGGTTAACGGCGGGATATAACATGAGCTGTCTTCGGTATCGTCGTATCCCACTACCGAGATATCCGCACCAACGCGCAGCCCGGACTCGGTAATGGCGCGCATTGCGCCCAGCGCCATCTGATCGTTGGCAACCAGCATCGCAGTGGGAACGATGCCCTCATTCAGCATTTGCATGGTTTGTTGAAAACCGGACATGGCACTCCAGTCGCCTTCCCGTTCCGCTATCGGCTGAATTTGATTGCGAGTGAGATATTTATGCCAGCCAGCCAGACGCAGACGCGCCGAGACAGAACTTAATGGGCCCGCTAACAGCGCGATTTGCTGGTGACCCAATGCGACCAGATGCTCCACGCCCAGTCGCGTACCGTCTTCATGGGAGAAAATAATACTGTTGATGGGTGTCTGGTCAGAGACATCAAGAAATAACGCCGGAACATTAGTGCAGGCAGCTTCCACAGCAATGGCATCCTGGTCATCCAGCGGATAGTTAATGATCAGCCCACTGACGCGTTGCGCGAGAAGATTGTGCACCGCCGCTTTACAGGCTTCGACGCCGCTTCGTTCTACCATCGACACCACCACGCTGGCACCCAGTTGATCGGCGCGAGATTTAATCGCCGCGACAATTTGCGACGGCGCGTGCAGGGCCAGACTGGAGGTGGCAACGCCAATCAGCAACGACTGTTTGCCCGCCAGTTGTTGTGCCACGCGGTTGGGAATGTAATTCAGCTCCGCCATCGCCGCTTCCACTTTTTCCCGCGTTTTCGCAGAAACGTGGCTGGCCTGGTTCACCACGCGGGAAACGGTCTGATAAGAGACACCGGCATACTCTGCGACATCGTATAACGTTACTGGTTTCACATTCACCACCCTGAATTGACTCTCTTCCGGGCGCTATCATGCCATACCGCGAAAGGTTTTGCGCCATTCGATGGTGTCCGGGATCTCGACGCTCTCCCTTATGCGACTCCTGCATTAGGAAGCAGCCCAGTAGTAGGTTGAGGCCGTTGAGCACCGCCGCCGCAAGGAATGGTGCATGCAAGGAGATGGCGCCCAACAGTCCCCCGGCCACGGGGCCTGCCACCATACCCACGCCGAAACAAGCGCTCATGAGCCCGAAGTGGCGAGCCCGATCTTCCCCATCGGTGATGTCGGCGATATAGGCGCCAGCAACCGCACCTGTGGCGCCGGTGATGCCGGCCACGATGCGTCCGGCGTAGAGGATCGAGATCTCGATCCCGCGAAATTAATACGACTCACTATAGGGGAATTGTGAGCGGATAACAATTCCCCTCTAGAAATAATTTTGTTTAACTTTAAGAAGGAGATATACCATGGCCCAGTTAGCAGGCCAACCCATTCTAATTTTGCCTGAAGGAACCCAAAGATACGTTGGTAGAGATGCCCAGAGAATGAACATTCTTGCTGCTAGAATTGTTGCAGAGACAATAAGAACAACCCTCGGACCAAAGGGAATGGACAAGATGCTCGTTGATAGCCTTGGAGACATCGTAATAACAAACGACGGTGCAACAATTCTCGATGAGATGGACATTCAGCACCCAGCAGCTAAGATGATGGTTGAGGTCGCAAAGACCCAGGACAAGGAGGCCGGTGATGGAACAACAACCGCTGTAGTAATTGCAGGTGAGCTCCTAAGAAAGGCTGAAGAATTACTAGACCAGAACATTCACCCAAGCATAATCATCAAAGGTTACACCTTAGCAGCACAAAAGGCTCAAGAGATCCTCGAGAACATAGCCAAAGAAGTCAAGCCCGACGATGAGGAAATTCTCCTCAAGGCTGCAATGACATCAATTACCGGTAAGGCCGCTGAGGAGGAGAGGGAGTACTTAGCCAAGCTTGCAGTAGAGGCAGTTAAGCTAGTTGCAGAGAAGGAAGACGGAAAGTACAAGGTTGACATCGACAACATCAAGCTCGAGAAGAAGGAGGGTGGAAGCGTCAGAGACACCCAGCTCATAAGAGGTGTAGTTATTGACAAGGAAGTAGTCCACCCAGGAATGCCAAAGAGAGTCGAGAAAGCTAAGATTGCACTAATTAACGATGCACTTGAGGTTAAGGAGACCGAGACTGATGCCGAGATAAGAATTACCAGCCCAGAGCAACTCCAGGCCTTCCTCGAGCAAGAGGAGAGAATGCTCAGAGAGATGGTCGAGAAGATCAAGGAAGTCGGAGCTAACGTAGTATTCGTCCAGAAGGGAATTGACGATCTAGCACAGCACTACCTAGCCAAATACGGAATAATGGCCGTCAGAAGAGTCAAGAAGAGCGACATGGAGAAGCTCGCCAAGGCCACAGGAGCTAAGATCGTAACCAACATTAGGGACCTCACACCAGAGGACCTCGGTTACGCTGAGCTAGTAGAAGAGAGAAAGGTTGCTGGAGAGAGCATGATATTCGTCGAGGGCTGCCAGAACCCCAAGGCTGTGACAATCCTCATCAGAGGTGGAACTGAGCACGTAGTCGATGAGGTCGAGAGAGCCCTAGAAGATGCAATAAAGGTTGTGAAGGACATCCTTGAAGATGGAAAGATCCTAGCTGGCGGTGGAGCACCAGAAATCGAGTTAGCCATTAGACTCGACGAGTACGCCAAGGAAGTTGGTGGCAAGGAGCAGTTGGCAATTGAGGCCTTTGCAGAGGCTCTCAAGGTCATTCCAAGGACACTAGCAGAGAATGCTGGTCTCGACCCAATCGAGACACTCGTTAAGGTCATCGCTGCCCACAAGGAGAAGGGACCAACCATCGGTGTCGATGTATACGAAGGCGAACCAGCAGACATGCTAGAGAGAGGAGTCATCGAGCCACTAAGAGTCAAGAAGCAAGCTATCAAGAGTGCTAGCGAGGCAGCAATAATGATCCTCAGAATCGACGATGTCATCGCTGCCAGCAAGCTCGAGGCAGAGGCGGAGGCAGAAGCGGAGGCGGGAGGAGGAAGCGAGGACTTCAGCAGTGATCTAGACTGAGGATCCGAATTCGAGCTCCGTCGACAAGCTTGCGGCCGCACTCGAGCACCACCACCACCACCACTGAGATCCGGCTGCTAACAAAGCCCGAAAGGAAGCTGAGTTGGCTGCTGCCACCGCTGAGCAATAACTAGCATAACCCCTTGGGGCCTCTAAACGGGTCTTGAGGGGTTTTTTGCTGAAAGGAGGAACTATATCCGGATTGGCGAATGGGACGCGCCCTGTAGCGGCGCATTAAGCGCGGCGGGTGTGGTGGTTACGCGCAGCGTGACCGCTACACTTGCCAGCGCCCTAGCGCCCGCTCCTTTCGCTTTCTTCCCTTCCTTTCTCGCCACGTTCGCCGGCTTTCCCCGTCAAGCTCTAAATCGGGGGCTCCCTTTAGGGTTCCGATTTAGTGCTTTACGGCACCTCGACCCCAAAAAACTTGATTAGGGTGATGGTTCACGTAGTGGGCCATCGCCCTGATAGACGGTTT
>NZ_ATYG01000048.1:0-7222 GCF_000427565.1 Carboxydothermus ferrireducens DSM 11255 | reverse complement strand
CCGGAAAATCAATAACCTGTGCATTGCTTGTCTAATGGCAGCTGCAGCCGAACAGAAACGGCTTATTGATGACCGTATGGTCAAGGTAGTAATTGAAAATGAATTTTCTGTATAAAATTATGCCAATGGCCAGGCAGTATAAAAAACTGCCTGGCCAAATAAAGTGAGCAATATTTGCGGCCACTTAATTTGAGCTAAATGTGGTCAATTAGTGTGAGCGGTAACATATGAAATCGGCAACTGTTAAGAAAAAACAAGATTTTAAGTGGACTCCTCAGCGAAAGGCTATTATTACAGCTATTAAAAACAGTAAAAAAAAGCATCTTTCAGCAGAAGAAATATATCTAATTACAAAAAAAATTTTACCTAAAATAGGCTTAGCAACAGTGTACCGAGCATTGGAGCTTTTTTGCGAGAATGGGATACTTCAGAAATTGAATTTGCCAAATCAACCAATAAAATATGAGATTTTAAAAGATGATAGTAACAGTCACTGTCATTACGTTTGTTTGGAATGCGGGAAGATTTATGAGGTACCTATTCAACAAGAATTAACTTTACCTGTTAATGAAAATCTTAAAGATTTCAAAATCGTTAACAGTTCATACTGGTATTTTGGTTATTGTAAAAAATGCAAGGATAAAGTTAATGAAAAATAAAAGAAAGGGTGTAACTAATAAAAAATGAATCGGATAACAAAAGAAACAACTCAGAAAATTTTACAGAAAATGGTGTAGAAAAATTCAACCTTTGAGTCAAACCGCTAAAAGTGATGAAATAAAAGGTATTAGTAAGTGGTTAAAACACGGAGAAAGGAGGTGAAAAAATGCCATTGGGTCCCTACGGGCTCGGTCCCAGGACCGGTAGAGCTGCGGGCCTTTGCGCAGGATTTTCCGTGCCAGGCTTCATGAACCCCGTAGGAAAGAGGTTCTGGCGCAAGAATATTGGTTCTTGGTTTAGGCATGGTAGTTTTGGATTTGGCAGGGGCTGGAGGCACTGGTACTATGCCACAGGTTTGCCTTTCTGGGCAAGGAAACCTTATCCTTTTGACCATAATCCAGTAAATGGACCGAAATATGAAGAAGAAATCCTTTCCCAGGAGGCCAAATATTTGAAAGAACAGCTAAAAGTGATAGAAGAAAGGCTGGAAGAGCTTAAAAAGGCAAAAAAAGAAGGTAATAATGAAGAAAAAGACCAAGAATAAGAAAAGGGGTTGGAGAGCAGGGACGGTTCTTGCTCCGTCCCTCCATAACAATGCTGACTATTTTATATTTTAAAAGCTTTTAGAGAAGTGTTAGATTTAAATCGCCTGTTTGCCGAAGCCTTTGCACCGATTGGTAGAGGTGTATCAATCCCAAGGGTAGATATTCTTGATGAAGGCGATGAAATATTAGTTAAGGCAGAACTCCCTGGCATAGAAGATAAGAACCAGATTGAGCTGTACGTCCAAAACGATCATCTAATTATTAAAGGACAGGTTAAAGATGAAATAGAAGCAAGAAACGATAAATTCTACCGCAAGGAAATATTTGCAGGCAGCTTTGAGCGAGTAGTGTACTTGCCGGTAGAAGTAGAACCTGCTAAAGCTACTGCTGAATATAAAAACGGCATTTTAAACATCAGGCTCAAGAAGGCACAGGATAATCTGCGAGGCTTTAAAGTGGATATCCACTAATCCTCCTCTCCCCGAAGTTTTAAGGCTTCGGGGTTTTTTATTTAGGCTGAGCTAGTTAATCTCCAATTGAGGTAGCAAATCGGTGATTTTTTTGTTCTTAATTTGCAACAAAGAAAATAGTTGAAGCTAAAACCATTAATGAATAAAATATCATATGGAATAAATATACATATAAGAGTTAAAAGACAAAAGAGCGTAAAGGCTTTTGTGACTGAAATAAATTTATACAAAGTTAAGGGGGAGTGGTAAGTACGAAAGTATGGATAGTGTAGAAGCAATATATTCAAAGATTGTTGAAAATATGCAGAATGCATTTGCCTATTTAAAGGTAATAATAAATGAAAATAATGAACCTGTTGATTATGTCTTTATGGCAGTTAATAAAGCGTTTGCGGAGTTAATCGGTTTAAAGAGAGAAAATATTACTGGCAAAAGATTAACTGAAGTTGTAAAAGAATTTGAGAGTGATAAATTCAACTGGATTAAGTTATGCGGCAGCATTGCTGCAAACGGCGGCGAAAAACAGTTTGAACATTATTTTGAAAACTGTAACAGATGGTATAAAATAAATGTTTTCAGCCCGGAAAAGGGATATGTGGTGACTGTATTTACAGATATAACCGAAAACAAAGAGCGGGAAATTATCTTGGAGCAAGTTACAGAAAATGTCGAAGAAATATTAATTCTTAAAGATTTAAGAACAGGAAAAGTTTTATATGAAAATTCGGCTTTTAAAAAGATTTACGGTTTTACTGTAAATGAAACAAAAGAGAACACTAATCACTGAGATGAAATAGTACATCCCAGGGATTTGGAAAAATTTAAAAAGTTTTTAAATGCTGAAAATGTATTAACGAGAATAAAGAAATTTGGGTTTTTTACGTCGAGGTTCAGGATAATAGATAAGAAAGGTAAAGTGCGGTGGATATCTGCTAAATATCTCCCGGTAAAAGACAACAGGGGAGAGATTTACCGTGTGGTAAGGATTGAACGAGATATTACACCTTTTAAATTGTATGAAGAAAAATTGAAGAAATTAGCAAAGTATGATTTTTTAACTGGAGTTTACAACAGGAGAGCTTTCTTTCAAAGAGCGGAATCGGAGCTGGCTCGGAGTAAAAGGTTACAGGAAAAAGTGGGTATTATTGTGATTGATATTGATGATTTTAAAAAAATTAATGATAATTATGGCCACGAAGCAGGAGATAAGGTATTAAGAGAGTTTGCCGGTGTTTTAAAAAATATGTGCCGTAAATACGACTTTGTTGCAAGATTTGGGGGAGAAGAGTTTGTAATTTTTTTAAGCAAAGTAGATGAAAATATGGCAGTAAAAATCGCGGAGAGAATCCGTGAGGATGTTGAAAAACGTATGTTCCACTTGAGCCGGAAAAATATTGAGATTAAACTTACAGCAAGCTTTGGTGTTGCCGTCTTAGAAGAAGAAGACAATTATAGTGTGGAGAAAATTATTCAGAGGGCTGATGAAGCTCTTTATCGTGCCAAAAACAGTGGAAAAAACAAGACTGTATTTTTGCAGTAATTTAGGAAGCACTTAATGTACTGCTATTTGCAGCAAAAGAGCAAAGAATTTTGTAGTACTTGTATTCGACAAAGGCAAACCCGGCGAAAGCCGGGGGCGCAAAGCTACAGGGGCTAAGGCCGTAAGGCTATGCCAGCCAGCTGCCTAATGTAAGGCATAAAGGTTGATTAAAAAGTTTAAGGTAGAAAACTAAAATCTCCCTTATGCCTTACGGCAGGAGGGAGATTTTTTCATGCAAAAATGCAATGAAAAGAGGTAGAGGGAATGTATACAGTTGATTTAACTGATGTAGTTGTTGCTTTGACAAGAGCATTAGAGTTTACAAAAGAAAGATTTGCCCACCACCATGAAAGAGTAGCCTATATTGCTGCAACTATTGGTAATAAGCTAAAGCTTGAAAAGAAAGATTACGAAACACTTTTTTGGGCAGCATATCTTCATGATTTAGCTGCAGGAGCTCGATTGATGAATGTGGATGATATATCTTCAATTGATAAATACGATACTAAACATGCAGAGCTGGGTTATAAACTTTTAAAAGATGTACCATTTTTTATAGGGAAGTAGCTGAAGTAATCAGACTGCACCACCGTAAATTTATAGGTTATCCGCCGTAAGAACGATATAAAACCAATTACCTTTTAAGCCAAATTATTTTTGTTGCTGATCAGATTGAATTACTTCTTAAACAAAGAAGTCTTGCGTTGCTCCAGCGCAGTGAGATAGAACGTTACTTAACTAAAAATACAAATATACTTTTCAACGAATTAGTTGTAGAAGCGTTTTTAGAGATTTCTAAGAAGGAAAGCTTCTGGTTTGACCTTGATGAGCATTATATTGAAGAAAGACTTCAGGAATTAAGACCTGAAGCAAGAATTATAGCTGGGGAACAAGAACTAAGACTTTTAGTACTTCCCTTTGCCTATATTATTGACGCCAAAAGTCCTTTTACAAGCACCCATTCCTTAGGTGTTGCTGTTTTAAGCAGGCAGCTTGCCGAAATTGCAGGACTTACAGAAATAACGACATTAATAGAAATTGCCGGACTCGTTCATGACATTGGAAAACTTGGAGTTCCAAATAAAATTTTAGAAAAAAACGGGCCTTTAACCGACGTGGAATTTGAATTAATAAAAACTCATCCTTACTTTACCTATCATATGCTGAATAAAATTTCTGGATTTGAAGATTTGGCCAGGTGGGCAGGATACCACCACGAGCAGCCAAACGGCCAGGGATATCCCTTTAAGCTTTCTGGAGATGAGTTATGTGTTCCTTCCAGGATTATTGCGGTGGCTGATAAGTGGGTGGCATTAACTGAGAAACGGCCTTACCGGGAAGCACTGGATGTGAAGGAAGCTTTAGATATATTAACCGATATGGCAGCGAAGGAAATTGTTGATAGAAAGATAGTGAAGCTTCTGAAAGAAAATATAGATTATATTACTGGAAACAAAGAGAAAGAAGCGGGATATGGAATGATTGGTTTATAATTTAAAGATTAAAAAAGCACTGCAGTTAAGAGCAGTGCTTTCAAATTGTTTTTAATTTGCCCCTGCTTATGAAAATAGAAAGCGGGGGTTTGCTTTGAGCTGTAACACGTATAATGAACAAATACTTGGATATACTAAAAATGTTGTGTTATAATTTTATTAACTCTAAAATTACTAACTTTAAAGTTAGTAACTCATAAGTTAGCGAGGTGAATTTAATGTTTATTGGCAGACAATATGAGCTTAAAACCTTAAATAAACTTTACAACGAAAACAAATTTCATTTTATAGTTATGTATGGCAGAAGACGTGTGGGGAAAACTACATTATTAACCGAATTTTGTAAAGATAAGCCGTCGATATTTTTTGTTGCTGAAGAATACAATGATAAAATTGCTCTAGAATCTTTTTCAGATAAAATATTATCCTATTTTGGCCTTGATGGATTCGTAAGCAGATTTGAATCATGGGAAAAAGCGTTTCTTTTTTTAGCACAACAGGCGAAAGATAAACGTTTGGTTGTTGTTATTGATGAATTTCCCTATATAGTTAATTCCAATAAAGGCATTCCATCTCTTCTGCAAAATTTAATAGATCATTATTTAAAAGATACCAAACTTTTTTTAATTATTTGTGGCTCTTCTGTAAGTTTCATTGAGAAAGAGATTTTAAGCTATAAAAGCCCTCTATATGGAAGAAGAACTGCACAATTGATAGTTGACCCTTTTAACTTTTTTGAAAGTAGGAAATTTTTTCCAAACTATAATTTTGAAAATCAAGTTATTGCATATGGAGTTTTAGGTGGTATTCCTCAATATTTGAGCTACTTTGAGGATACAAAAGACATCTATGAAAATATCAAAACAAAAATATTAGACAAAGCATCTTATCTTTACGAAGAGCCAAAATTATTATTAAGACAAGAAGTCAGAGAACCAGCTTTGTATAATTCAATAATAGAAGCAATAGCAAGTGGCAGCAGCAAATTAAATGAAATATCTACAAAAGTAGGCGTCGATACTGATAAATGTGCAAAGTATATTTCTACACTAATAGACTTAAAAATACTCGAAAAAGTTACTCCCATTGAATTAAAAGAAAAAAGTAGAAAAAGTATATACAAAATTAAAGATAATTTCTTTAGGTTCTGGTATAGGTTTGTTTTCAATAATAAAGCCTTAATTGAGCAAGGATTAATTGATGAAGTTATCGAAAATAAAATTAAACCTTTTATAAACGACTTTCTCGGAGTAGTATACGAAGAAATATGTATAGATTATCTTAAAATTTTAAATAAGAACAAAGCGTTGCCCTTTATATTTGAGAAAATAGGTAAATGGTGGGGAAATAATCCATATAAAAGGTGTGAAGAAGAAATTGATATAGTAGCACTTGATAAAGACAACATAATATTTGGAGAGTGCAAATGGCAAAATAAGAAAACGGATATGACCGTTTTAAACAGTTTGATAGAAAAAAGCGCATTATTTAGTTTTAAAAATAAGTACTATGTTTTATTTTCAAAAAATGGTTTCACAGATGATGTGATAAATTTTGCAAAGTATAATAACAATATATTTTTAATTGAAAAATTTGATTATGACCTTGCAAATTAATTGAGCATCTATTTTTCAAAGTAAATTGATAGCAAAAAAAAGTATTTTTATGACTATCTTTGATGAAAAAGAAGTAAATTCTATTATCTCTACCCCCGACTTTAAAGCCTCCAATCTAAATTAACTCTGTAAAGAGAAAAGGAGAATAAAGATGATACCTTTAAGAGATGTAAACCCGAGCCGAAAATTTCCGGTGATGACAATTTTAATAATCCTGGCCAATGTGCTTGTATTTATTTTTCAAATTTCACTTCCCCGGGAGACGAGCGAGCTTTTTTTGCATACCTTTGGTTTTACTCCCCTGCGCCTGACCGAAGGATTAAGACAAGGTTTATTATCAGAGGTAGTCTGGAGTGGAGTAACCATTTTTACCAGTATGTTTTTACATGGAAGCTTTATGCATCTTATTAGCAATATGTGGGCTCTCTGGCTTTTTGGGGATAATGTGGAAGAACGCATGGGGCACTTAAAATTTTTATTGTTTTATTTTTTAAGCGGGATTGTAGCAATGACAGCGCATTACGTATTTAATTTTACTTCGGACATTGTTGCAGTTGGGGCTTCGGGAGCAATTGCCGGAGTGATGGGGGCTTACTTTGTCCTTTTTCCCTTTGCTAAAATTGTGACTTTGTTTTTTTTAATTTTTATCCCAATTTTTATTGACGTTCCGGCTTTCATTTATATTGGCTTATGGTATATCTCGCAGCTATCCAATGGCATCTTAACTTTATTTGGCCCAGTTTTTGGCTTTGGGATAGCGTGGTGGGCCCATATCGGAGGTTTTTTATTTGGGATGTTAGTGGGTCCAAAGTATAAACGGCGAAAAAGGACTATTTATTTCGACGACTATTTTATTGTTTAGGAAATTATTCTTTGATTCTTACTGTGGAACTGCAGC